>JANLUN010000815.1:0-3840 GCA_031363505.1 Planctomycetota bacterium
GCTCGCCGCGTCGGGGCTCGAGAAGGGCGACGACGCCTACAAGCGCGCGCTCGTGTTCCTGCAGCGCTGCCAAAATCGCTCCGAATCGAACGACCTCGCGATGGTCGACTCCGATGGGAAGACGATCGTCAGCGGCGACGACGGCGGATCGGGCTACGGCCCCGGCACTTCGAAGGCGGGCTTCGTCGACCTCGGCGATGGCAAGAAGGTGTCGCGCTCGTACGGCTCGATGAGCTACGCGCTGCTCAAGGGCTACATCCTGTGCGGTCTTCCGAAGGAGGACGCGCGCATGCAGGCGTGCTGGGACTGGCTGAGGAAGAACTACACGCTCGACGTGAACCCCGGATTCGAAACGTCCTCGAATCCTACGGATGCGTACCAAGGCCTCTTCTACTACTTCCACACGATGGCCAAGGCGCTCGACCTCTACGGTGAAGAAGTGGTCGTCGATGCGCAGGGCAAGAAGCACGCGTGGCGTGCGGAGCTCGCCGGCCGATTGGTCGCGATGCAGCGCAAGCAAGACGGCTCGTGGATCAACGAGAACAACGGACGCTGGTGGGAGAACAGCCCCGTGATCGCGACGTCGTACGCGCTGCTCGCGCTCGGCGAGGCGCTGCCCGGCGCGAACTGACGCGCGGCGGTGCGCGATCGCGGCCCTCGCCGAACGATCGCCAGTCATCAAACGAGCGCAGGTGTGGAGCCGAGCTCCGCACCTGCGCTCGTTTGGTGGTCAGCGCGCGCCCGCGCGCGAAGCCGGCGTTACTTCAGCTTCTCCCAAAACTCGGGCGGCATGTCGTGCGCGACCTTCAGCGCGCCGTTCGAGCCGCCGTACACGGGCTCTTCGATCTGGATCACGCGGCCGCTGCCGAGCTTCGCCTTCATCTCGGCTTCGATCGCGAGATCGAGGCCTTTGATCCGGCTTCCGCCGCCGGCGAGCAGCACGCGATTCTTGAGTCGCTGCTGGAACTCAGGATCGAAGCTCGCGATCAGTTGACGCAGGCCTTCGACCATCGGCGGAACGATCGACAAGCACGCTTGGCGCAGCTCGTTCGTCAGATCGAACTGCGTCGGTTTGCCGTCGACCGGCAGATCGATCATGGCCGGGCTCATGTCGGCCGCCACCGAGGAGAACTTCTCCTTGATGCTGCGGATCATCTGGATCGAGAACTGCGCTTGCGGGTGCTTCTTCTTGATCAGCGCGGCGAACTGGTTGTCGACGTAGTCGCCGGCAAATGTGTTGGTGACTTGGTCGGCGTCCTCCGGCATCGTGCCGTGCATCCGACAGAGGTCCGTCGTGCCGGCGCCGATGTCGATCACGAGGACGTCGTCGAGCATGTCCTGTCCGTACGCGACCGCAAACGGCTCGGAGCACAGCATCACCGAGTCCACGGACTCCTTCGCGGCCTTGACGATCGATTCCTTGTGGTGGATCGCCGCCTGCGCCGGAACTCCGATCACGGCGTAGATGAGCTCGTCCTTGCGCGGGAGCGACAGTGCGATGATCTGCCGGATGAGGTCCGCGGCCGCCTTGAGGTTGCCCTCGACGTCCGAGCTCTTGTCGTTCGACGTCGGCTTGAGCACGCCGGCTGCGAGCGGGCGGTAGAAATTGAGCGAGAGTCGGTGCTCGACGGCCTCGTCGCCGAACAGGACGTCCTTCTTCAGGAGCTTCCGGCTGACGACGTCCTTGGGATAACCGACGTGCGACGAGATCGTCACGCGCTGACCGTTGCTCGCCGAGACGGACGTGCGCGAGGTGCCGAGGTCGATGCCGAGGTAGAGGACGCCGTGGTCCTTCTTCGTGGGATCCGATTCGTCAGCTGCTTTGGAGGAGGACATACGTTCGCGAGGGGGTTCAGGGGGAAAAGGGGGCCGAAGAGTCTAGCCACCGAACCGAAAAATCCGACGGTCGATTTGCTCAGCGCCGTTCGGCGGGCCGGTCGAGATCGGGCTTGCCGCGCATTTTCAGCTCGAAATTGGCTTCGAAGATCTCGCGCATCAGCATGCGCTTCATCTCCTTGTGCGTGGACGAGTCGGAGATGCCCTGGACCGAGCGATAGATCGACGCGACACCCAGGTCGAGTCCCTTCATCGCCGCGATCCGCTTGAGCTCTTCTTCGGTCTCGGCGTGCAGCGCTGTGAGTTTGGCCAGGCGCCGCTCGAGAATTTCGATCTGACTGCGCGCCTCGTCGGCCTCGCCATCGAAGTTGCGATTGCGCGTCTCGTGAAAGTGCTTGATCGCCTGCGCGATGGTCTCTTCGTCCAGCTCGGCGAGCGCGTCCGCCGAGTAGCCCTGCGCGGCCAGCATGGCGAGGATCGACTCCGACAAGACCCGGTCGGGATCCGACGGGACGGGGACCTCGACGATCACCTGGGACGGAACGGGAGCGCGCGGTTCCGGCGGGCGTTCCTTCAGGGGTTCGAACGTGTCGAGCGTCTCGCCCGTGCGCTTGCGGCGCCGTTCGAAGAGCTGGTAGAGCTCGGTTTCGATGAACCGGTCGCCGCCGCCCGCCTCCGCGACCGCGAGGCCTTCCTCCGCGACGCGCACGAGCGTGTCGAACGAGAGCTCATCCGTGTGGCGGTTGTGCGCCAGGCCCATGCTGAGGCTGACACACAGGCTGCGTCCGTCGCGCTCGAAGCGCAGCCTCTTCGCGCCGGTCAAGATGCGGCGCGCGAGAAGGCTCGCGGTCTCCGGCGCCGTGTGCGGAAAGACCGCCATCAGGCGATCGGCCTGCAGGTGCCCCAGGTAGTCGCTCTCGCGCGTCGCGGACTTCACGACGCCGACCACCGCGCGCAGGATCTCGTCCTTCGAGTCGTAGCCGTACAGGTCCTGCAGCTGGCCCAGCCTGTCCACGGCGATGAGCGCGCACACGAGCGGGTACTTGTAGCGCTGGGCGCGATCGAACTCCGCGCGCATCAGCCGCTCCATGTCGGCTGGCGAGAACAGCCCCTGGCCGCTGTCGTTGAATCGAACGGTGCGGAATTCGGCCATCGATCGGGGGCTCTCGGCGGGCGGGCAGGAGTCTAGGCTCCGCGCACGGGCCCGCGCGACGCCGCGCGCCTCGCGCCCCGGCCGAGCGAGCCCGAGATCGGAATCCGGGCGCGGACGCAGGCCCTCGCCGAGCGCCTCGCGTGCAGGGTGTCGTCCATCTGCCCGGCAGGTCTTGAGAAACGCTTCATTAACGGGCTCGTTCCGCTCAAAGCTGCCATCCGCCGGCGACTTGGAGGTCGGTGCCGGTCGTATAGCCGGCGGCATCGGAGCTCAAGAAAAGGACGGCCTCCGCGATCTCGTCGACGGTCCCGGCGCGGCCCAGCGGGATCTCCGGAATCCGACCGCCTGCGCGGGTGTCGTCGGCGGCGTGCTCGTGCGGGATGACGCCCGGCGACACGACGTTGACGCGCACTCCGTGCGGGGCTTCTTCGAGCGCCCACGAACGAGCCAGCACGAGGAGCGCGCTCTTCGCTGCGTAAAACGCCGCCGTCTCGCGACGCGCGCGCAGGCCTTCGATGCCGGCGGAACCGAACAGCACGACGTTGCCCTTCGTGCGCCGCAGTTCCGCACGCGCTGCGTTCATCAGCAGGAACGACGATTCGACGTTGCTCAGGTAGAGGCGGCGCAGATCCTCGGCCGCGAACTCCGCCAGGTTCCCGCGCACGTACTCCCCCACCGCGTGCACGACGTGATCGATGCGACCGTCGCGCGCGAGCACCTCGGCGACAAGTCGCTCGGCGTCCTCAGCCCGACAGAGGTCCGCGTGGTGCACGCGCGAGCCGAATTCGATCTCGCGCTCGCGCGCGAGATCGCGCGAGCCGCGGTAGACGACGTGCACACGCTCGCCGCGC
>JANLUN010000817.1:0-2376 GCA_031363505.1 Planctomycetota bacterium
GCGCCAGGCAGTCAACGCGAGCTGCTTGGGCCTCTCCTCGCTGTCGGGTGGCGACCACGCTCAGTACCTGCTGCGCTTCAATCCGCTGACGAGCACCGGTCAGCGCAACGCGACCCTGGAGTTCGCGCACGACGCCGCCAACGAGCCCGATCCGTTCCGCGTCCGCGTGCGCGGCACGGCGCAGTGAAAGCTCCCGGCCGAAGACGCGCCCTCGCGCGCGCTTTGAGACTGCGCCTCGGGTGAATACACTCCGCGCGTGTCGACCCTCGGACATCCGCGCCCGCTGCTCGCCGTCCTTTCTTGCGCGTTGGCGCTCCTCGGCTCCTGCAGACTCGTCCGTTCCAACGATTGGAACTTGCAGCAGCTTCATGACGAAGAGTCGCGCCACAAGTACTCCGCGGCGCTCGAGAGCGACGTCGAGTACTTCCTCCGCCACGAGGTGACGCGCTTCTTGTCGAACTCCGGGATGCAGTTCGCGCAGAAGTCGCCGTCGCAGGTGGACGATCCGGGCTCCGAGTGCCTCGACAACCTCGTGGAGCTCGCGCACTTCGACGGCTCCGAGCCTGAGACGAGCGCGATCCAGGTCGAGTGGTTTTCGCGCATCGCAATCGAGGATCCATGGAAGCTCTCGCGCGAGCGTGCCGTGATCGCACTCGGCCGCACCGGCCGGCTCATCGAGGCCGGCCTCCCCGTGAAGCTCCCCGAATCGCCGCCCGCCGCCGGTGCGCCCGAGGTCAGCGCCGCGCTCACAGCGCTCGCGCAGGCCGCCGAGATCGCCCGCGCGAACGACAGATCCACGACGCATCTCGACCTCGAGGCGGCGTGTCAGGTGCTCCGCGACATGACGCTCGACGTCGCTGGGGCGCGGCGCGCGCTCCGCGTCGCGAGCGAGCTTTCGGACGCCAGCGGCCTGCGCGAGGCCGACGCGAAACTTCTCACGCACTTGTCGTACGAGCTCCAACGCCGCTGCGCGCGCCAATCGCTCGCCGCCGCGCTCCTCGACACCGAGCCCCTCGTCCGCGCCGCGGCGGTCGAAGCGTCGGTGGACTGCGCCGGATTGGCCGCGCTCGACCCCATGCTCGCGCAGCTGCGCCGCGAGCCTTCGCCGGAAGTCGTCATCCGCGTGATGCACCTCGTGCGCGATCGCGGCTTGCCCGAGATTCCCCCGGACGTTCCGCCCGAGGCCGCGCTGAAGATCCGCCGCACGTGGATGGGGAACATCTATTCGCTCCTCAGCGATCGTCCCGAGGGGCCGATTCGCGTCGCCGCTATGCAGGCGCTCGCGAAGGTCTCGGGCACCTCGCTCACGAGCCTGCGCGAAGAGGATTGGCAGAGCTGGTGGATCTCGATGTCGACAGGCCCCGCGCTCTCCGAGCCTGCGAAGCACGAAGTGCAGCCGCTCGAACCGGCCGGAACCAGCGGTCCGGCGCCGTGAAGCCTGCACAGAAATCGAATCGTCTCGCGTGGCTGCGGCCGCTCTTCGCGGCCGTGATGCTCGCGATCGTCGCGTACAACGTTCCGTGGCGCGACCGCGTGTCGTGGGAGGGGCCGAGTGGAAGCGCGGACGTCGCGGGAACGATCGTCGGCGACTGGCGCGAAAGCCGCATCGCGTTCGAGGTCGCGCCCGGTGAGACGCTCGATGCCGATTGGCCCGCGGCCTTGGCGACGCGCCTCGCAGCGCCGGGCCCCGTCGCGCTGAATCGAGAATTGCTCGCGGAGGATCCCGGCCTTGCTGGCGGAACGCTCACGTGGCGGCCGGGGATGCTGCGCGCGTTTCACGAGATGGACTCCACAGGCGTGTGGATCGCGCTCGGATTCTTGCTGCTCGGTGCGCTCGTCAGCATCACGCGTTGGTGGCGACTCCTCGCGGTCGCCGGTTGCGCGGCGCGCTGGACGAGTGCGCTGCGGCTCACGTTCCTCGGGTTCTTTTTCAATCTCGTCGTCCCGGGCCTGACCGGCGGCGACGTGATCAAGGCCGTGCTCGTCGTGCGCGAGAACCCCGAGCGCCGCGCCGACGCACTGATGTCCGTCGTCGTCGACCGCGTGCTCGGATTGCTCGTGCTCATGGGGCTCGCGACGGCGGTCGTGCTCTTCTCGGGCGAGCGCTTCCGCGAGCTGCGACTGCCCGTGACGCTGACGTTTTCGGCGATGGTCATCGGCCTGTGGGTCGTGCTGCACGGACTGCCGCGCCGGATCCTCCGCATCGATGCGCTGCTCGCTCGCCTGCCGATGAAGGAGCAAGTGCAGAGCGTCGACCGCGCGCTGCGCATCTACTTCGCGCACCCGGTCGAGCTCGCGATCGCGCTCGCGCTGTCGGCGGCGAACCATCTCAGCGTTGCCGCGGGCGTGTGCGCCCTCGGCCGCGCGTTCGGCGAT
>JANLUN010000386.1:0-3568 GCA_031363505.1 Planctomycetota bacterium
AGGCACGACGGGCTGCGGCGGGGGAGTGTGCTCTTTCATCAGGCTGTCGACGCGCGCCTGATCGAGGCCCACCGACGTCTCGTTTACCTCGCCGCGAATCGGGCTGCGGTAGAGCGGTACCTCGAATCCGCGCATGTCGACGGGGCGCTTCGACTGTTGGAACGTCGGGTCCACGACGCGGATCCGGTCGGCGCCGATCGTGTCCGCTGCTTCGAGCTTCTTCCGATAGGAAACCTCCGCCAGGTCGGCGAAGTCGCGGTCTTGCATGATGTGCGGGGTCACGAAGAAGTAGAGCGTGGTCTTGTTCTGCGAGTCGCTGTCGCTGCGGAACAGGAAGCCCAGGATCGGCAGGTCGCCGAGCCACGGCACGGAGTTTCGGCTGTGGCCCTTGTTGTCGGTGACGATCCCGCCGATCACCATCGTGTCGCCGTCGGGCACGTTGACCGTCGTGTCGATCGTGCGCGTCGTCTTCGGCGGGGGGATCGAGCCGGACACGGAGCCCAGGAAGTTCGATACCTCGAGCGAGATCTTGAGTCGCAGGTAGCGCGACGCGCTGATCGTCGGCGAGATCTGCATCGTGATCCCGGCGTCGACGTACTGGTTGAAGTTTTCCTGCGTCTGACCGCCGACTCCGCCCGTGGCCGTGATCTGCGTCGTGGGTTGTTCGTCCTTCGAGATCACCTTCGCGCTGCCGTTGTTGTTCACGAGCACCGACGGCACGTTGAGCACGTTCGTGTCGCGCCGCGTCTGGAGCGCTTGCAACAGGATCGGCATGTTGAATTGATCGCCGTCGAGGATGCCGGCCGTGACGCCCGGGGGCGGAGTGCCTGTCGAGCCGTTCGGGACGCGCACGTCGGGGATGCCGTCGCTGTTCGTGTCTTGGAACGTCGAGAGCCCGAACGCGGTCACGCCGAAGCCGCCCGGCAGACTGGCGCCGCCGAGCTCGACGCCCAGGTTGAGAACGTCCGAACCGGAGAGCTCGATCAGCGCGGTCTCGATCAACACTTGCGGTTGGCGTCTGTCGAGCCGGCGGATCAGATCGAGCACCTCTTCGTACCGCGAGCGGCTGGCCGCGATGAGCAGCGAGTTCGTGGTCTTGTCCGGAACGATCACGATGTCGTTGCGTCCGCTGGACGTCGCCGGCGCCGCCTGACCCTGTGCTTGTGAGCGCGCGTTCCCGCCCGGACCGTTCGGCGTGATCCGACCGGCGTCACGGATGAACGTGTCGAGCGTCTCCGCCAGCTCTTCCGAGTCGACGTTCTCCAAGTTGTAGATGTGGAAGTTGCGCTCGCGCTCGATCACGTCGACGTCCAATCGCGCGGCCAGCTCTTTGATGCGCGGCATGTCGTCGGGCATCGCCATGAGAAGGAGCGAGTTCGTCCGCGGATCCACGAGGATCTTCGCTTCCGTCTGTCCGGCCGGGATCTGCCCCGACACACCTTGCGCGGCTTGCTGTTGTCCGCGCGCCTGCACGGCGCGGCGGCTCGCTTCCAGCAGCTCCGAGATCGTCTCGGCGATCTCGTCGGCCGACGCGTACTCGAGCGGCAGCACTTCGAACTCAGGCGTCTGCGCGCTCGTCGCGCGCGCGGCTTCGTCGACGAAGCGCAGCATCTTGACGATCGACGAAACGTTGCTGCCGAAGCCAGTGATGATCAGGCTGTTCGAGCTTCCGACCGGGATGATCTGCTGCGTGTTCGCGTCCTGGAACATCGTCCGCATCGAGTTCGAGAGCGTGCGCACGTCCGTGTTCGGAAGATCGATCACGGTCGTGATCAGGATCGCGGGCTGGTCGGAGTAGCGATCGAGATCGTCGGGTTGAACGTACGTCGCCTCGCCGCGCAGCTGCGGTCCGCGCGCTCCCGCTCCAAGTGACGAGATCACGACGACGGAGAGATGGTCCGGACCGATCTTCGTGCACACGAAGTCGTTGATGACCATCATGATCTGGAAGAAGTTGTAGAAGTCGGCCTTCGGGATGCGCTTGGGGCCGAACATGCGCAGCGGCGTCGTCGCCAAGAGCTGCTGTGCGTCCTTGCCGTACGTGAAATTGATTCCGGTCGCGTCCTGGCAGATCTTCACGAACGCTTCGAGCTTGAGGCCTTCGTCGCCGGTCGTGCTCTCGTCGAAGTTGACGATGTAGTACTCGCCGACGTCTTGGATCGGGGGGACACGACCCTGCGCCGGGGCCTGCGCGGGCGCCTGGGGTGACGCGCGGTCCTGGATCGGCAGAGCCGGCGTGGCCAGCAGGGCGAGCGCGGCGAAGAATGCGGTCATGGGGCCTCTCGGGGTCCGGGTCGGTGTTCTATCCCGTTGGGATTGCGTAGCTTATGCGTGTCGTGCAGGCGGCCTCGGCAGGCACTTTAGGAAGCCCGAAGAGGCGTGTCAAACCGCATCCGTCCGTGTTTGGCCGACGGGGTGCGCGACAGACGCACTGCGAGACGACGTTCTTCCCGGCGTGCGCGTGTGAGTGCGCTCGCGTGCCCGAAACCCGCCGCGCTCGAAGCCGCGGACGCGTCGCGTCGCTTGGAAAAGGGACGAGCGGGCAGCGCCTCGCAGTGATTGCGCTATCCCCCCTCGGAGACCCGCTCGCTATGCTCACGCGTTCCATGCGGCTCAGCGAACTCTTCTCCGTCGACGACCTGCTCGTGCATTTCGAACCGACGGACAAGTGGGACGCGATTCGACAGCTCGTGAAGCACCTCGTGGGGCGGGGCCGACTCTCGGCGGCGTCCGAGGCTGCGATCGTCGACGCCGTCCTCGCGCGCGAGCGCTCGATGTCGACTGGCATGGAGCACGGCATCGCGATCCCTCACGCAGCGGTCGACGGCATCGAGACCGTGGTCGCATGCATGGGTGTCGTCTCGAATCCCGCAGGACTTGCGTTCGAAAGCATCGACGGCCGTCCGACGCGCGTGATCGTCCTCCTGATCATCCCGCGTGCGCACAAGTTGCTACACATCCGCACGCTCGCAGACATCGCCCGCGTGCTCGGGCGCGACACCGTTCGCGAGCATTTGATCGCGGCTCGCGACGGGCAAGAGGCTTGGTCCGCGCTCGCCGAAGGCGACGCTGCGCGCCGCTGACTCGACTTGTGCAGGTCTTCCGCGGCAGCGGCTTGCTGCGGTCGAGTTTTCCGGAAGATCCGGCAACTCTCCGGGGTCGAAGACAGTAGTGAGCAGCGCGTCAGCGCGGTGCTGAGTGCAATCGGTATGGAGTTTGCGCCCCGCGGCGGCTTCCGGGTCGGTGTTCGCTCGCTTTCCAGCACAATCCCCGAGAGCAGGAGTTCGTTCCCCATGTGCATACCGCCGCTCGTCCGCGCGTCGTTTGCGTTCCTCGCGCTGTCCACCGGAGTTCGTGCAGCTCCGCCGTCGCTGCCCGCCGCGGGTTTGCCGTGCGAGCAGATCGCGCAGGACTTCCTGGTGCGGCACGGCATGAAGGACACGCCGCGCGAGAAGGTCGATTTCGCGTCGGTGCTCGACACGCACTTCATCCACGGTCGCTTTGGTCAATTCCAGGTGTACTTCCCGATCGAAGGGCTCGAGAGCGGCGCGGACGAACTGAAGTCCTC
>JANLUN010000411.1:0-20291 GCA_031363505.1 Planctomycetota bacterium
CATGGAAGGCCGTCCACGACATGTGGAACGCGGACGCGAAGTAGCGCGCACCGAGAAACGTTTTCCGACTCCCATTTCCGAACGACTTCGCCGCATCTCGGACTCACGCGCACCACGGTCGGCACCGATAAACCCAGGACAGCTCGCGGGATTTCCCGAGGAGAGTCGAGGGGAACATCATGTCCGGCAATGGAATCAGCATCTCGGGCCTCGGCAGCGGCCTGGACACCAATTCGATCATCGCGCAGCTGATGAAGCTCGAGCGGTTGCCGCTCGAGCAGATCGAAGCGAAGAAGAAGACCGAGCAAGAGAAGCTGTCCGCGCTCGGAACGCTCAAGGGCTACGTCAAGGATCTACAGAAGCAAGCGCAGGAGCTCGGCAAGCGCTCGGGCTTCCTGTCGTTCAAGGTCGAGGCGAGCGAAGAAGGCGTCGCGTCGTTCAGCGCCAGCGGCGCCGCGCAGGCGGGAACGCACTCGCTCACCGTGCTGCAGCTCGCGACGATCGATCGCTGGACGTTCGACGGCGTGACGAGCAAGACCGACGATCTCGCCGCCGGCGAAGGCGAAGAGATCTCCTTCGACGTCGGCGGCACGAACTACTCGATCACGCTGCAACAAGCGTCCTCGAGCCTCGAAGACATCGCGTCCGAGATCAACGAGCTGGCGGGCGAGGACGTCACGGCCTCGGTCGTGAATACCGGCACGGAGAACGCGCCGAGCTTCAAGCTCGTCTTGACCGCGGTGGAGAGCGGTGAGGAAGGGCGGATCTCGAACATCGTGAGCACCGTAGGCGGCCTCACGATCGACGGCACGCTACCCGACGGCTCGGGCGTCGCGCAGAGCACGAACAACATCACCGTCGGCAACAACGCGCTGGCGGAGATCGACGGACTTCAAGTCGAGCGCACCACGAACGAGTTCAACGACGTCCTTGCCGGAATCAGCATCAACGTCCAGTCGGCCGATCCGGACAACACGATCCAGTTCTCCGTCGAAGCCGATACCGAAGCCGTCTCGGCGAACGTGAAGAAGTTCGTCGACACCTACAACAAGGTGATCGGCTTCCTCAACGAGCACAGCACGTACGACAAGGAGAAGGGTCCGGGCGGCGAGCTGTTCGGCGACTCGGTGCTGCGCGGCGTGCGCCAGTCGATTCGGTCGGCGCTGTTCAACGTCGACATCGACACCGTCATGGACGACGCGGAGGGCTTCTCCACGCTCGGCCTCGTCGGCATCGAGACGCAGAGCGACGGAACGCTCCTGATCGACAAGACGGTCTTCGAGGAGAAGATGGCCGACAACCTCGACGCGCTCGCCGATCTGTTCATCGACTCGGACGGCTTCGACAACGACGGAGCGCTGGAGAACACGCCCGAGTTCTTCGAGGACACGACCACGGACTCCGGGCTCGCCGCGTCGCTCGAACGCGCGATCAGCCGCATGCTCGGCTCGTTCACCGGTCCCGAAGGCACCACGCTCAAGGGCCTGTTCGAAAGCCGCACGGACACGTTCAACAGCAACGTAAAGCGCTTCGACAAGCAGATCGAGGACAAAGAGTTCTACCTCGATCAATACGAGAAGAACCTCGTCAAACGTTTCGCCAGCCTCGAGCAGATCATCGGCGGACTGAACGCGCAGGGCGCGGCGCTCCAGTCGTCGCTGCTTCAGATGATGTGATCCCCATGAGCACGAACCCCGCTTCCGATCCCCGGTCCGTCGCGCAGGCCTACCTGCAATCCACCGTCGAGAACGCCCCGCCGATCAAGATCGTGCGGCTGATGTACGAGGGCGCGCTGCGTTTCCTCGATCGTGCGGCCGCGGTCGACTCGACCGGCGTGAACGGCGAGCGCACGCGCTGGCTCTCGCGCGCTGATGCAATCGTCAACGAGCTGCGTGCGAGCCTCGATCACAACCACGATCCGCGCGTGAGCCACGAGCTCGACCGGCTCTATCTCTTCGTCCATGAACGCATCGCGAAGACGATCATCGACGAAGACCCATCGCTCATCCCGGGTGCTCGCATGGTCCTCGCCACGCTCCTCGAAGGCTGGAAGGAAATCGAGCTGCGTGCCGATGGAACGTCGCAGGCCTAGCGTGGAACTCGACGCAGACAGCGCACGCAAGCAGCTGCGCGCATTGGATCGCCGGCTGCGCGAGCTCGTCGCCGTGGCGAGCAGCAAGAACAGCAACCTCGAGCCCGTGTGGCGCGACTGCGAGGCGATCGGCCACGGCATCGCCGAGATCGCGCTGGCGGCTCACCACGCGTCGTCGGACGACAAGCAGCTCCTCCTCGAGGAGATGACGTCGATCCACGAGTTTTATGCGATCGCGACCGAGTACCTTCAGCGCGAGCAAGCGGCGGTCGGCGCGCTTTTGCAGCAACTGCGACAGTCGAAGGAAAGCCTCGCGTACTACGGCATGCACGAAGACTCTGGCGAATCGTGCGACATCGCCGGCTGACGGTGGCTCGGTCGCCGAATTCCGCGACAGCGGAAGCCACTGTCGAGAAAAGCAGCAGGTGATGAGTTCGTCGACAGCGCCGACGAGTTCGGCGCGCGCGAACCGGCCCGCAGTGGGGCAGAGAGGCCTGTCACGCGTTGGCATACGCGTTGCTTTGGCGCGGCCACGCTCGACGCGTCGCCATGCTGCACACCCTTCCTCGAACTCTCGCTGTTCTCGCGCAGGTCTCGGACAGTTCGCCGTTCGGCGGCAACGCCGGTCCTGATCTGACGCGCTACTTCACCGTGTGCGGGCTCTTGCTCGCGGCGATCCTCGCGCTGGCGTGGGGCTTTCGGAAGCTGATGCGCGGTGCCCTGCAGGTCAAAGCTGCGCAGCGTTCGTTGCAGGTGCTCGACGTGCTGCCGCTCTCGGGCAAGCACAAGCTCGCGGTGGTGCGTTGTTACGACCGCACGTTCGCGCTTGGCCTCGGTGAGCGCGAAGTCGGTCTCATCGCGGAGCTCGACCCGGTCGCGGCGCCCGCGCGTTCCGGCACGCGTCCGGCCGAGTTCACGGATGCACTCGATCGCGAACGTGTGCGCGCGGCCGAGGCGGAGAGCAACGCGGGCGGCGCGCTGACGAAACGTGCGCTCGCGCGTGTGCAGAGCGTCTTCAAGAGTGGGGGATTGCTGGGATGAGCCGCGCCGTTCGAATCACCGCGGCCGTCGCCGCGTTCCTCCTCGCGAGCCCGTGTGCGCTCGCGTCGATCACGCTCGAGCAAGCCGGGCTCGTTCCGAGCTCCGTGCTCGACGCTGGCCTCGGTGCGATCGCGGCACCGGCGCGCACCTCGACCGCGATCGAGATCGCGCTGCTCCTGACCGCGCTGTCACTTCTGCCCGCGATCCTCGTGACGATCACGAGCTTCACGCGCATCGTGATCGTGCTCTCGTTCGTTCGCCGCGCGCTGTCGGTCAACGAACTGCCGCCGAACCCCGTCATCATCGGGCTCGCGCTGTTTCTCACGACGTTCGTGATGGAGCCGCTCGCGACGCGCGTGTACGAGTCGTCTTACGTGCCCTACCGCGAGGGCCGCATCGGCCTCGACGAAGCTGCGCCGATCGCATGGGGCGAGCTGAGCAAATTCCTGGTCGCGAACACGCGCGCGAGCGAGCTGCAACTCTTCGCGGAGATGGCGCACCTCGAACCGCCGGCCGAGGGCGAATCCGCGAAGCTGCCGATCCGCGTCATCGTTCCCGCATTCATCCTCAGCGAGTTGAAGACGGCCTTTCAGATGGGCTTCCTGCTCTTCCTGCCGTTCCTCGTGATCGACATGGTCGTGTCGAGCGTCTTGCTGTCGATGGGCATGTTCATGTTGCCGCCCGTGATGATCTCGACGCCGTTCAAGATCCTCGTGTTCGTGCTCGTCGACGGCTGGCACCTCGTGTGCGAATCGCTGGTCGCGTCGTTCGTGACCACTTGACGAAGGAGCTCGTGACGAGATGTCGACACTCGACCTACAGATCACCGACCTGGCCCGCGACCTACTGCTCACGACGCTTCTGCTCGCGGGGCCGGTGCTTCTCGTCGGCCTCGTCGTCGGTGTCGCGGTCAGCTTGTTCCAAGCGCTGACGTCGGTGCAGGAACAAACGATGAGCCTCATCCCGAAGATGTTCGCGGTGATGGTCGTGCTGTTGCTCCTGCTCGCGCCCGCGTTGCAGATCCTGGTCGAGTACACGACGCGCGTGTTCTCTCAACTCGTGCGCTTCGGACTCAGCTGAATCGCCATGACCGAATTCGTCCCCCCCGGCACGCTCGAAGCGCTCGGCCTGTACCTGACGCGCACCAGCGCCTTGGTCCTGGCTTCGCCTCTCCTCGGGAGCGCGACCGGCTTCTCGGGCTACAAGGTGGGGCTGATCGCGACGGTTTCCTTCCTCTTATATGGAGCGACCGGTGCGCCTCTCGATCACTCGCCCCTGCCGATCGAATACGGGTGCCTGATCCTGCGCGAGGTTCTCATCGGGATCTTCCTCGCGTTCACGCTGCAGGCCGCGGTCGTCGCGATGCGCGTGGCCGGTGAAATGATCGGCCACGAGATGGGGCTGAACATGGCGACGCAGGTCGATCCAACGACGGGCGTGAACGCGCCCGTCGTCACACAGATGTACGAGGCGTTTTTCTTCCTCGGTCTGCTCGCGGTCAACGGACACCACCTCCTCCTGCGCGCGCTCGGTCACTCGTTCGAGCGCGCTCCGATCGGCGGCATCGAGCTCAACGCGGGCTTCGCATGGATCGCGGTGTCGATGTTCAAGCAGATGTTCGCCGCCGGCATCACGTTCGCCGCGCCGGTGATGGTGCTGCTCGCGCTCGTGTCGATCCTGATCGGGCTTCTCTCTCGCGCCGTTCCGCAGCTCCAAGTGATGGAAGTCGGGTTCAGCGTGCGCATTCTCGTTGGACTCGTCGCCCTGCTCGTGTTTGCGCCGTTCCTCGCGCCGGCACTCGACGGGCTCTACGGCCAGTTCATGACAGGCTTGGACGTCGCGCTCGACGCCCTGGGTAGTGCGTGATGGCTGGCGACGACGACAAAGACTCGAAGACCGAGGACGCGACGCCACACCGGCGTCAGGAAGCTCGCGAAGAAGGGCAGGTGCCACTGTCGACCGAGGTGATCGTCGCGGTGATGCTCAGCCTCGCGCTCGCGACGCTCGTCCTGGGCGGCGGCGTGATCGCTCGATCCTCCGGCGGATTGCTCGAAGCGTCGATCCACTCGCTCGCTTCGAACGGCACGCAGGAACTCTCCGTGCGCGACGCCGACGTCTTGATCGGTGACTCGGCGCGTGCAGTCGCGTTCGCGCTGCTCCTCGTCGCTGTGCCGCTGTTCCTTGGCGCTGGACTCGTGGCGTACGCCCAAGTCGGTCTGCGCATCACGCCGAAGGCGACACGCTGGGATCCCTCGAAGCTCAACCCGTTCACTGGGTTCTCGCGCCTCTTGAGCATGCGCTCGTTTGTCCGCGCGATGCTCGCGCTCGCGAAGATCGTGGTGATCGCCATCACGATGGCGACGCTCGCGTGGGCAGAGCTGCCGGACATCATGCGTCTCGCGGGCTCCGATCTCGGACCGATGCTAGTTGGACTTGGGAGCGTGCTCCTGCGCTGCACGGTCGGAGCGCTGATCGCGATCGTCGCGCTCGCCGCAGCCGACTTCTTCTATCAGCGCTGGCAGCACGAGCGCGATCTGCGCATGAGCCGCACCGATATCAAGAACGAGTTGAAGAACACCGAATCCGATCCGCGGCTCAAGGCGCGTGTCCGCCAAGTGCAACGCGAGATGGCGCGGCGGCGCATGATGGCCGACGTTCCCAAAGCCACGGTCGTCGTCACGAACCCGACCCACTATGCCGTGGCTTTGCGCTACGAGCGCGAATCAGCGCCCGGTCCCGACGGCGTCCGTCGTGCGCGCCGTGCGCCGTACGTCGTCGCGAAGGGCGTCGACGCGGTCGCGCAGAAGATCAAGGCGGTCGCGCGCGACGCGAATGTCATCTGCTACGAGGACATCGCGCTCGCCCGCGCGCTGCACCGCGACGTAGAGATCGGCGAGGAGATCCCCGAAGCGTTCTATCAAGCCGTGGCGAGCGTGCTGGCGTACGTCTACCGCGTGCAAGGCGAGGTGGTCCATGCGTGACGTCGTACGGAGGCAGGCTCCTTCGTCCACGATTCCCGCGGAGTCGTGGCACCTGTCGAAGTCGTCGCCGGAATCGTGGACGAAGGAGCCTGCCTCCGTACGACGTCATGCCGTCACCGTGATTGACGAGCCGAGGTCCTGCGCGTGAATCAACCGAGTCTGCAATCCGCGGGGCTCTTCTTGCGCCGCTACTCCGACTGGATCATGGGCGTGGGTGTCCTCGGACTCCTCGTGACCATGATCACGCCGATCTCGCCGGGGCTGCTCGACATCTTGGTCGCGGTGAACCTGGCGATGTCGGTGCTGCTCCTGCTCGTGACGATCAACGGACGTAGCGCGAGCGAGCTGTCGACGTTCCCGACGATCCTCCTCTTCACGACGCTGTTTCGACTCGGACTCAACGTCGCGAGCACGCGCCTGATCCTCACCGATGGCGAAGCCGGTCACATCATCAAGGCGTTCGGCGAATACGTCTGCGGCGCGAATCTCGCCGTCGGCCTCGTCGTCTTCTTGATCTTGATCATCATCCAGTTCGTCGTGATCACGAAGGGCTCGGGCCGCATCAGCGAAGTTGCCGCGCGATTCGTCCTCGACGCCATGCCCGGCAAGCAGATGGCGATCGACGCCGACCTGAACAGCGGAATCATCGACACGACCGAGGCGCAGCGCCGCCGCGCGGCGATCGCATCCGAGGCCGAGTTCTACGGAGCCATGGACGGTGCGTCGAAGTTCGTCCGCGGCGACGCGATCGCGGCGCTGATCATCACGGCGCTGAACCTGATCGGCGGCATCACGATGGCGAGCCTCGCAGGGATGCCGATCGAGGAGGCCGGACGGCGCTACTCGATGCTGACGATCGGCGACGGACTCGTCAGCCAGATTCCGGCGCTCCTCATCTCGACCGCAGCCGCTGTGCTCGTCACACGCAACACGAGCCAGGAATCGCTCGGCACGGATCTCCTCTCGCAGATGAGCGGTCGCCCGCGCGCGACGTTGATCGCGGCGGGCGTGGTCTTCGCGATCGGTTGCCTGCCCGGCATGCCGCGCCTGCCGTTCTTCATCCTGGCGACCGTGCTCGCGGTGATGTGGCGCGCGACGCGCACCGCCGAAGCGACGCTTGCGATGAATGCCGCGACATCGCAAACCGCTTCCGGTGCGACTTCGACGGCTGACAACAAGTCCGCGAAGGACGACGAGCGCGCGATCGAGCTCCTGCAAGTCGATCGAATCGCGCTGGAGATCGGTTACCGCCTCATCCCGCTCGTGCAGGACAAGAGCGGCACTGGGATCCTCGATCACATCAGTCAGCTGCGCAAACGCTTCGGCTCGAAGGAAGGCATCGTGATTCCGCCGGTCCGCGTGAAGGACAACATCCGACTCGCGCCGAGCGGCTACCGAGTTCTTCTCGGCGGCCAGGAAATCGCGCGGGGCGAGATCGAACCCGGCGCGCTGCTCGCGATGGACAGCGGCACCGCCAGCGGCAAGATCAAAGGTAAACCGACGACTGATCCCGCGTTCGGCTTGCCGGCCTGGTGGATCCCCGAGGCGCTGCGCGACGAAGCAGAAGTGCTCGGCTACACGGTCATCGATCCGACGAGCGTGCTCGTGACGCACTTGTCGGAGACGCTGCGCACGTCGATCGGCGAGCTCCTGTCGCGCGACGACGTGAAGGAGATCGTCGACAACGTGAAGAAGATCGCGCCCGCCGTCGTCGAGGAGCTCATCCCCGAGAAGATGAGCTACGGCGACGTGCAGCGCGTGCTCCGCAACCTGCTGCGCGACGGCGTGTCGATCCGCAACATGCCGGCGATCCTGGAGGTGCTCGCCGACAACGCCGCGAAGACGAAGGACTCCGATGCGCTGACGGAGCTCGTGCGCCAACGCCTCGGTCGCGCGCTGTGCGAGATGCACGCCGACCGAAGCGGCACCGTGCACGCGGTGACGCTCGACCCCGAGATCGAGGCGCGCCTCGCCGCGGCCGTCGGGCTCACGAAGGACGCCGACGCCGCGGCCGTGAATCCGGCCTGGCTGCAGCAGCTGATGGAACGCATCGGTTCGCAGATGGCGCAGGCCGCGAAGGGCGGTCAAGACGTCGTGCTCCTCGTCCGCTCGAACGTGCGCCGCTTCCTTTCGGAGCTCGCGCGCGCGTCGCTACCGAAGGTCGCGGTGCTCTCCTACAACGAAGTCGTTCCGGCGCGATCCGTCGAGACGGCGGCGATCGTCCGCATGGAGGAATGAGATGCAGATCCATCACGTGACCGGTGCGAGCTTGACCGACGCATTGCTCAGAGCGCGACGCGCGTTCGGCGACGAGGCGCTCGTGATCAGTCAAGAGCTGGTCGCGGGAGGCGGTGTGACGTTGTCGGTTGCTCGCCGTCGCGCGCCGTCGGGCACGCGGCTGTCGTCAGACGGCACCGGAACCGTCGCCGCGCCGCACCCGGCGCTGTCGCCGCGACTCGGCGAGGTCGCACGCGCGCTGCGCCGCACGGGGACTTCGGACGCGATGATCCATCGCGTCGTGTCCGACATCGAGCCCAAGCTCGAGGGCGGCGTGCACCCGCTCGACCTCGCAGCAGAATGCATCGGAAGCTCGGTTCCGATCGCGTCGCTGCCGCGTTCGCGAACGGCGACGCGCGTGCTCGCGTTCGCGGGCGCGACCGGCGTCGGCAAGACGACGAGCCTCGTCAAGCTGGCTGCGCGCCTCGCTCAAGCCGGCCGCCGCGTCGAGCTCGCGACCATCGACAGTCGGAACATCGGAGCGGTCGAGCAGCTGCGCGCGTACTCGAAGCTTCTCGCGATGCCGCTGACGGTGATCAGCGGCGGCGCGCGTTTGAACCCGGGCCTCTTCGCGGCGCCGAGCGTCGACGCGATCCTCGTCGACACGAGCGGCACGCCCGCGATCGACGCCGAGGGGCTCGAGTTCTTGAAGGAAGGCCTCGCCAGCGTGCCGATCGAGTTCGACACGTACGCGGTGCTGTCCGCGTCGAGCAGCAAAAGCGCGCTCGAGAACATCACGCGCGCGCTCGACGTGCTGCACCCGACCGGGTTCATCGCGACGAAACTCGACGAGACGGCGGAGCCCGCCGTCGTGCTCGAGCACGGTCTCGCCGCGGGCTGGCCGCTCGCGTTCCTGAGCGACGGATCCGACATCGCACGCCACTTCCATCGCGCCGGCCCCGAACGCGTCGCTGATCTCTTCTTGCGAGGCAAGCTGTCATGACCACCGTGATCGACGTTCCGTCGAGACGCACTCTGCCGTCGCTCGCGCGCGGTCGCGTGCCGTTCGTCTTGATTTCGGGCGGCAAGGGAGGCGTCGGAAAGTCGCTCCTCACCGCGAACCTCGGCATCGAGCTCGCGCGACGCGGCCTGCGCGTTCTCTTGGTGGACCTCGATCTCGGACTTGCCAATCTCAACGTACTGCTGCGCGTTTCCACTGCGCGCAACGTGGAGGACGCGCTCGAAGGTCGCTGCTCGCTCGCCGAGTGCGTGACCGACGGCCCCGGCGGCGTGCACGTGCTGCCCGCGAGCTCTGGCTCGGCAGCGATGGGCCGTCCCGACGAGGACCGCAACACGCGGCTCTTCACATTGCTCGGCGAGATCGCGACGAGATACGACGTCGTGATCGGCGACGGCGCTGCGGGCATCGGTCCCGACGTGCTCGCGTTCGCATCGGCCGCCGACCGCGTTCTCGTCGTGACGACGCCCGAGCCGACGGCGCTCACGGACGCATACGGTCTGATCAAGGCGCTGCATACGTTCGGCGAGGAGAGCGGACGCGAAGTGCCGACGCCGGAGCTCGTCGTCAATCGCGCATCGAGTTTCGAAGAGGCCGAAGGCACGGCGGCGAAGCTGCGCGGCGTGTGCGAGCGCTTCCTCGCGCGCTCGCCGAAGTCGGCGGGTTGGTTGCCGATGTGCGCCGCGGTGGCGCGCAGCGCGGGGCTGCAACGCCCGTTCGCGCTCGAACGCGGCGCGACGCTGGCGCGTTCGTGCCTAGCCCAGCTCGGCGCGCGCGTCGCGCGATTGGCACAAGTTTCAGGGTCGAGCTCGGCTGCTCAAGGGTCTTCCGGACATGGCCGATAGACGATCGAGCCGCGAGCCCCTCGAGAACGTCTGGCGCGAATTCGGCCGGAACCTCGCAGTCGCTGCCGGAGCGCTCACCGCGCTCTGCTCCCTGATGTTCCATGTGCCCGTGTGGGTCGCGTCGATGCGCGGCGCGATCGTCTTCGCGGGACTGCTCTTCGTGAACTACGCCTCGTGCGCAGCGCTGTCGTGGACGCAGGCGCGCGGCCAGTCGAAACGAACCGCGAGCGTGCCGCGCCGTGCACCCTGAGATCGAGCGATGAAACACAGAGAAAGCGATGGCTGAGCTCGACCCGGTGAACAGCGCCGAGCGCGAGGACCGCAACTTCCTCGTGCTCGAGCACATCCCGCTCTTGCGCCACATCGTGGGGCGCATGCTCGTGCCCGGTGGGCTCGATCGAGACGACCTGTACGGATTCGGGATGCTTGGCCTCATCGCCGCCGCCGACTCGTTCGAGCCGGAGCGGGGGCTGAAGTTCTCGACGTACGCGTATCCGAAGATCCGCGGCGCGATTCTCGACGAGGTGCGCCGCAGCGACTTCCTGCCGCGCGGTTGGCGCGAGCGCGTGCGCGCGCTCGACCGCGTCGTGGCTCAGCTCGAGCAAGAGAACGGCATCGCACCGACGCCTGAGGAGCTCGCGGAGCGGATGGGCGTCGCGGTGGAGGAGGTCGACGAGACGCTCGCCAGCGCGCGCGGCGCGACGGAGGTGTCACTCGACGAAGAGTGGTCGTCGTCGCAGCTGTCGGCGCTGCTCTCCGATCCGCGGAGCGAAGACCCGGTTGGAAGCGCCGAGTGGCTGGAATTGAAACAGCTCCTCGTCGAGTTCATCCAGGCGCTGCCTGAGCAAGAGAAGACGGTGATCACGCTGTACTACGGCGAGAGCCTGCTCTTGCGCGACATCAGCCAAGTGCTCGGCGTGACCGAGTCGCGCGTGAGTCAGATCCACAGCCGCGCGCTCTATCGATTGAACCGCGCGCTGAGTCCCGTGATCGGCGCGCAGGGGGAGTGATCCATGGAACCGCACATCATCAAGAGTCAGCGCGTTCGATTGGGCCAGGAGGGCTTGGAGGGCGCGGAGTCGCGACGGCGAGCCGCAGGGAAGAAGCACGTGCGAACGATCGAACACGACGGCGCGGTGCGCGCGATCGAGCTCACGTGTTCGTGCGGCGAGATCTCGCGCGTCGAGCTGGTGCTCGAGACCGCCCCGAAGGCGGACCAGGCAGTGCCGCAGGGCGCGGCGAAAGGACGGCCATGAAGACGAGAACTGCGATGAAGGTGACCCCGGCGACGTTCGTGCTCGCGCTCGTGTGCGCCTGCGCCGGCACACGCTCCGAAATTCGCCCGAGTGAAATGAACGCGCCGATGAGCTCGAGCGAGGCTATGGCTCCGGTCGCGTATGCGCGCGATGGCAGCGTGGTCGTTGGGGACGAGCCCGGTTCGATCACGACGACGGGCGAACCGACGCGGGACGTCGCGTCACACGCCGGAAGCCGCATGTACTTGCTCGATCTCTATCAGAAGGCGATGGACGAGAAAGACGCGCTGTCGCTCGAAGTGAAGGGGCTGGGCTCCGCGTTGTCGCAGGAACAAGGCGCGCTCGAAGCGATGACGAAGGAGCGCGACGCGCTCGCCGCGAAGGTGCAGCACATGCAAGGGGACAACGAGCGCTTCGCAGCCGAGAACGCCGACCTCGCCGCGCGCTTGACGACGGCGCAGATTCGACGACTGGAAGCAGAGAAGCTCCTGCTCGAGGCGCAGATCGAATGGCAGCGCGCTCAGGCCGCGGAATCCGATGCGCTTCGCAAAGGGCGATCGCCGGCGTCGGCGCAGCGTGCGCCTGGGGCGACGAGCTCGCAATCCGCGACGAACTCACATCCCTTGAAGCGCGCCGCGGAAGAGACGAGCTCGACGAGCAAGAGTTCGGCGGACGCGCACACCTCGGGAGAGAAGCCGTGAAGCGCAACGCGACCACGAGGCGGCTAGCGCTCGGCGCGCTCAGCGTCTTCGCTGGGCTCGCGAGCTGTGCGTCCACATCGCACACGACCACGTGCCTGGCGACCGCGCGCGTCACGCCTGACTTCAATTCGTACTCGCTGCGGCGCGTGGGCCTGATTCCGCTCGCGGGCCGCGGCATCGAGAACGAGCAGCGAGAGTTCTTGCAAGACGCGCTCGCGAGCGAGCTCACGCACAGCTCACCGTTCGAGATCGTGGTGCTCAGTCCTGTCGACCTCGAAGAAGTGCCCGAGAGCGAACCGACGAGGCGCGGAGCGTTTCGTCCCGCGACGGTGCTCGCGCTCGCCAGGCGTTTCAACCTGGACGCGGTGCTCGTCGGAACGGTGACCGACTACCAAGCGTTCGCGCCGCAGCGTCTGGGTCTCTCGATCGACATGGTCGGCGTCGAGACCGGGCTGCCGATCTGGTCCGCGGAAGTGATGCTCGACGCGTCACAGAAGCCGGTGCAAGAGAGCCTGGCGGGTTGGCGCGAGGAGCAGCAAGCGACGGACAGCACGACGGAGAGCATCGACATCTACATGATCTCTCCGCGGCGGTTCGCGCAGTTCGCGGCGTCGCAGATCGCGCAAGTGCTGTAGGCGTTCGACGGCCGCGCACGGCTGCGCAAGACGGCCACCGCTTTTCTAGTTGTAACTCGCTCGACCGCTCCTCACGGTAGCTCGCCACCGAAGGAGGCGTCGATGAGTTCCCTGCTGTTGAGTGCGCTGGGCGCGGTTATGTTGGCGGCTGCGCCGCAAGAGCGGCCGTTCGATCCGAAGCTGGCCGCGCTGTTCCACGAAGCGCTCTCCGGCGAGCTCGCGAAGGAGCACGTGATCGCGATCACGCGCCATCACCGCATCCAGGGCTCGCGCGGGTATCGACACGCGGCCGAGTACGTCCTCGCCGAGCTGCGCAAAGCCGGCTTCGACGAGAAGGAAGCGTGGATCGAGTCGCTCCCGAGCGACGGCAAGGTCGTCTACCAGACGTGGCAATCGCCGCCGGGTTGGGACATCGAGTCCGCCGAGCTGCGCGTCGTCGAGCCCGTCGACGAGCGGATCGTCGGCTATCCCGAGATCGCGATGAGCGTGATCACGTACTCGAACACGGGCGACGTGACCGCCGAGCTCGTCGACGTCGGCGGCGGAACGAACGACTCGGACTACACGGGCAAGGACGTGCGCGGGAAGTTCGTGCTCGCGACCGGCTACGGCGGCGGCGTGCACCGCTTGGCCGTCTTGAAGTACGGCGCCGCGGCCGTCGTGTGCTACCTCGCCGATGGACGCGCGGCGGAGTATCCCGACATGCTCCAGTACACCGGCATGTGGCCGCGCACGGAGGAGCTCGAGAAGACGACGTTCGGCTTCAACCTGACGAATCGGCAAGGCGAGCGGCTGCGCGGCTGGCTCGCGTCGGGGAAAAAGATCGTGCTGCGCGGGTTCGTGAAGGGCATCGGGCTCGAGCCCTACTTCATGGACGTTCCGTGTGTGCGGATCGCCGGCACGGAGAAGCCCGACGAAGAGCTCCTCTTCACCGCGCACCTCGATCACCCCAAGGAATCGGCGAACGACAACGCGAGCGGTTCGGCGGCGATCCTCGACATCGCGTGCACGTTGAAACGGCTGATCGCGGAGAAGCGCATCGAGCCGCCGCAGCGCACGCTGCGCTTTCTGTGGGTGCCCGAATGGCACGGCACGATGGCGTGGATCGACAAGCATCCGGAGCTCGCCGGCCCCGCGCTCGGCGGCAAGGTGCTCGCCAACATGAACATGGACATGGTGGGCGAGGACCTCGAGAAGCTGCACTCGAAGCTCGTGCTCACCGATTGTCCCGACTCGATCCCGTCGGTAGTCGACGATCTCTGCGAGCAAATGGCGAAGCACATCGAAGAGCTCGACGTGCGCACGCCGCGCGGCTCGCTCGGCGCGTTCAATTGGCGGCGCACGCCGTACAGCGGCGGCAGCGACCACATGATGGTGCTCGACCGCAAGGTGCCGGCGGTGATGTTCAGTCACGATCCCGACTACACGCACCACACGAGCGAGGACACGCCTGACAAGGTCGACCCGGTCGAGCTGGAGCGCTGCGAACTGATCGCGCTCTTCACGCTGTGGCACCTCGCGAACCTCGATCCGAAGGAAGAGCTCGAGCTCGCGTCGCTGGCGTTTCGCGCCGCGAGCGCGCGCGTCGCCGAGGGATACGGCCGCGCGCGCGGACACATCCTCGCCGCGACGGCGGACGACCGCGCGCGCGCGACGGCGGAAGCGCGCGTAATGTTCCATCGCGCGCGCGCGTCGGCGGCCGACGAACTGGGCAGCACGCTGACCTTCACGCGCACGAGCGCATTGCCCGACGAGGTGAAGCGACTGCAAGAAGGCGTCGCCGCGCTGAGCCAGCCGCTCGAGCGTGAGCTGGAGCGGTTGGAAACGTCAGGCGCGCGCGTGACGCTCGAGTCCGACGCGCGCATTCCGAAGCGATTGACGCGCGGCCCGCTCGATTTCGGATTGCCTGAGAGCAAGCTGCCCGACGATCGGAAGGCCTATTGGGCCGCCGACGGCGCGCAAATGAACGGCGACCGACGCTTCGAGCTGGTCAACTTCATCGACGGCAAGCGGAACATCGGCGCCATCCGTGATGCGCTCGCCGGCGAGTTCACGCCGATGCCCCTCGCGGTCGTAGCGCGCTATCTCGAAGACCTCGAGCGGGTCGGCGTCATCGCGTTCGAGAAGCGCTGAGCAGGGATCGAGACGCTGCACGAGTCGCGGAGATCTGTGGTCACTCGGCATCATTCGCTACAGAAGAGTTCGTGGATGCGAATTCGCGCGTTCCCTATGCTCCTGCCCGCCCCGCGCGGATGTTTCCGCTGGAGTGGGTACCGGAGAGAGAGACCGATGCGAAATGGAAATCGCGCGATCGCACGAGCGCTCCTGTCGTGCACCGCATGTCTCGGCGCGTGTGCGGCCTTCGATGACCGCGTCATCAGCAGCGCCGCATCTCCGTATTTCGGTCAGCCCGTCCCCGGCGACACACCCGCACCGTTCGCGGCCGGCATCGTCGACACGGAAGCGATCGAGCTCAACAGCGTCTTCTCGCCGAACCTCCGCGAGTTCTTCTTCACGCGCGTCGTGGACCAGCAGTTCAAGATCTTCCACTCGGTTCTCGGCGAGGGCGGCTGGAGTGCGCCGCGCCCGCTCTCTCTCTACGCGGAGGATGATCGAGCTCTCACGGTCGACATGTGCGTCTCGCCGGACGGCACGGAGCTCTACTTTCTCGGCGACCATCCGCACGAGTACGCGCGTGAGAAACCGGGGAACGATTTGTGGGTCAGCCGGCGCGTGAACGGCGCGTGGGCCGCGGCGGAGGTCGTGCCGCCGCCGGTGCGCACGGAGTTCGACGAGATCTACTCGTCGGTCGTGGCCGACGGGAGCCTCTACTTCAGCTCGGATCGCCCCGGTTCCGAGGGCGATCGATATGACCTTTACCGCGCGCAGCGACTTCCCGACGGAAAGTTCGCGGAGCCGGTGCGCGTCGCCTCGCCGATCAGCCACACGGACGGCGTCGGCGACACGTTCGTCGCGCCGAACGAGAGCTACATGATCCTCTCGTCGCGACGTCCACCCGGCGAAGGCTCGGGAGATCTCTTCTGCTCGTTTCGACAGTCTGACGGATCGTGGAGCGAGCCGCAGAGTCTCGGCCCGACGATCAACACGGCGCAGCATGAGTTCTGTCCGATGGTGACGCCGGACGGCGCGTACCTCTTCTTCTCGCGGCGCTACGGCGACACGTGGGAGACGACGAAGGGCGGCGACGTGTTTTGGGTGAGCGCGCGCGTCATCGAACGACTGAGGCCGCCGACGCAGGCCGCCCGCTGATCATTCGACTTGCGCGCGCTCGACGGGGCACGGGGAGTGTGCCTACTCCGCCGCCTCTTCCACTTCCGTCGGATCGCCTAGCTTGCGATACAGCGACGTCGCGCCGATCCCAAGCATCTTCGCGGCCTTGCGTTTGTTGCCGCCGCACTGCTCGATCACCTCCGCGACTCGATGCGCGCGAGTGTGGGGGGGCGTCGAGGGCGGTTCACGCCGCAGCGCAGTCGGCGCTTGCCGCGGTCGACGCGCGTGCCCCGAGCGAGGCGCGCAATTAGGGTGCGAAACCGTCCGCCCCGGCGTCCCGCGTTTCACGGTGGCGTCAGGTCGCCGGTTCGCTTGTTCGTGATTCAGGAGGCGCCGAGCATGCGCTCGGCCGCTCGTTGCACGCGCTCGTACGTGTTGAGCTCGCCGCTCTCGTACTGCGCGCGCAGCTCGCGCACGCGCGCGAGCTCCGCTTCCGTGGGCTCGCTCCCCAGGTTGACTTGCTCGGCGAGACGCTGAGCTTCCTGTGAGAGCTCGAGACGGTCGCCGCCAGCGCTCGACTCCTCGGTCGCCGCTCGTGCGGCTTCCTTCGAAGAGCTTGTGCGTGAAGCTGCTTCCGTCGCGGACTCGCGATCGATGTCCCGCGTCGCCGCGCGTTGCTCTTCGAGCACCTTCTCGGTGCTTCGTTGAATCGAGTCGCGATTGCCGCGGGTCACATCGATGCGAGACCAGTCCTTGGAACCACGTGAAGGCCGAGGATCCGGCACCGACTGATGATGAATTTCCATGTCGATCCTCCTTGAGGGAGGTGAATCTTTTCCAGGAGGGTTATCGGCAGATCACCCGGCGGGTATTAGCGGGTTCTCGCGGGGTCCGATCGGCGGCGCCGTTACACCCCGGGCCAGCGCGTCAGAGAGGGGGATCGCGGGACAGTTCCCGCCCCAATCCTTCAATTCGCCGGGGGTTAGATCCAGCCTCGCTTGCCACCGCCGGGTGGCCCCCGCATCATCCAACGCCATGCTCCCCACGATCGGACCCCTGCGACTCGCGCCGCTTCGCCTCGCGTTCGTGGCCCTGGGGCTCGGCGCGAGCGCAACGAATGCACAGTCGGTCGGCGAGCCGCCCTGCCGCGCGGACTACCGGATCGAAGCACGGCTCGATGCCGCGACGATGACCCTGTCGGGGACCGAGACGATCCGCTGGCACAACAAGAGCCGCGACGACGTCCACGACTTGTGGTTCCACTTGTACTGGAACGCGTTCGCGAACAACCGCTCGACCGTGATGCACGAAGCGCGCGGTGAGCTGCGCGGCGTCGCGATCGAGAACGATTGGGGCTGGCAGCGGGTGCTCTCGATCGAAGTCGACGGCGAGGATGTGACGAAGCGCATCCACTACCGACAGCCCGACGACGACCGCGGCGAGGATCGCACCGTGTTCAGCGTGCCGATCGGGAAGCTCGCGAAAACAGGCGCGATCGTCGAGACGCGCATCACATGGGAAGCCAAGATTCCGCGCGTCCGCCGGCGGACGGGCTTCAAGGACGACTTCCTCCTCATCGCGCAGTGGTTTCCGAAGCTCGGCGTGTACGAGACCGGCAACGGCTGGAACTGCCATCAGTTCCACGCGAGCACCGAGTTCTTCTCGGACTACGGCACGTACGACGTGACGCTCGATCTGCCCGCCGAATACGAAGGCAAGATCGGCGCCAGTGGCGTGCAGTCGGAACCGTCGCGCGTCGTCGATGGGCGTGTCATCGCGCGGTTCATGGCGCCGTCCGAGAAAGATCGCGAGCGGCGTGACAAAACCGGCAAGTTGCCGCTCGTGCACGACTTCACGTGGACAGGCGATCCGGATTACGTGAAGTACTCGGCGACGTTTCATTACGACGAGTGGGCGGCGCGCTTTGCGGGCGAGGTGGCGCGCGTGGCGTCGGCGCTCGAGCGGCCGGCCGAAGACCTGCGCGTGCGCGATGTCGACGTCACGGTGCTCCTGCAACCCGAGCACGCCGATCAAGGACCGCGGCACTTCGACGCGACGTGCACCGCGCTCTTCTTCTACGGCCTGTGGTTCGGCGAGTACCCGTACGAGCACGTCACCGTCGTCGATCCAGCCTGGGGCGGCGGCGCCGCGGGAGGCATGGAGTACCCGACACTCTTCACCGCAGGTTCGCGCAAGTTCACGTGGCCGTCGATGTTCTCGCCCGAGAGCGTGACCGTGCACGAGTGCGGCCACCAGTTCTGGTACGGGCTCGTCGGCAACAACGAGTTCGAAGCGGCGTGGATGGACGAAGGGTTCAACACGTACACGCAGAACGAAGCGCTGATCCGTCGCTACGGTCTGCGACATCGAACGACCGACTTCGCGAGCATTCCGTTCGACGGGGTGCCGCTCGCGCGCGAGCCTGGTGGCAGCGTGTTCGCGAACGCAATCGCGCTCCGGCGCTGGCCCTTGCCGCGCGGCATCGAGCTCGAGCCGGTCAAGAGCTCGGGCTTCGTCGACTGGTGGCGGCAGATGCCGACGCTCTCGTTCGGACGCATGCGCGACGATCCGCGTTGGACCGAGCGCACGGGCTACCTCACCGATCCCGACAGTGATCCGGTGAACACGCCGGCCTGGCGCTACGTCGACCGCACCGGTTACCGGCAGAACAGCTATGCGCGTCCGTCGGTCGCGTTGCGCTCGCTCTGCGGTCTCGTCGGGTTCGACCACTTCATGAAGGGCATGCGTCAGTACGCGGAGACTTGGCGCTACGCGCATCCGTATCCGGACGACTTCTACGAGACGTTCAACACCGGCGCGGGGATCGACGTGCGTTGGTACTTCGACCAGGCCTTCGAGAGCACGGCCACCGTCGATTGGCAGATCGAGGTCGATCAAAGGGCCGTGTCGCCGCTCGCCGGGTACGTGCAGAACGCGGACGGAGTGTTCGAGCTCGTCGAGCGCGAGAAAAACGAGTCGAGCGAAGCGGACAAGAAGAAGCCGTGGCGCATCGACGTCGTCGTGCGGCGCAAGGGCACGCTCGCGCTGCCGCTGAAGTTGGCCCTCGAGTACGACGACGGCACGAGCGAGAGCCTGATCTGGTCGCGCGAAGAGCAACTGCGGTCGACGTGGTGGAAGCCGCTGACCGGTCGCGAGCCGATGACGAAGAAGCTCGTTTCCGCTGCCGTCGATCCCGATCGGCTGTACTCGTTCGACCGCGACCTGTCGAACAACGAGTGGCACGAGAAGAGCGACGAAGTGGCACCGTTGCGCTGGAGCGAGCGCGTGTTCACGCAGTTCTCGCACCTCCTTCACTGGTATGGAGGTCTCGGTGGCTGACGCGCTGGATCGGGCCGGCGTGCTGGAGCGAGACGGCGATGAAGCACCGCGGCGGCGGTGGATCGTTCTCGACGCGCTGCGCATCACGCTCGGACGTCCACCCGTCTGGCTCGTCGTGTGGGCGCTCGAGGCGCTCCTCGCGATCGCGCCGGCGGCGATGTTCCACGCGTGGATGAGCCGCGCGATCGCGCATCGGTACGAACCCGGCAGCCTCGTCGCGAACCTCGACACGGTGTTTCGCATCGACCAGCGCCGTTCGATGGATCTGCTCGACGGATCTACGGGCGAACTCGGCGCGGTGCTCGCCGTGCTCGCGATGCTGCTCGGGTGCTTCTGCGCGGGAGGTTGGCTGCGGGTGTTCCTCGAGCGCACGCACGGCCATTCGCTGCAGCGGTTCTTCCTCGGAGGCGCGCGCTACTTCTGGCGGTTCTTTCGCGTGATGCTCTTCGCAATCGCGGTGCTCGCGCTCGTGAGCTGGGTCGTCTACGGACCGCCGTGGGACCGGCTCGTGCTCGAGTGGTGGATGAAAGTGGCGCACGCCGACGTCGACAAGCTGGAGACGCTGTCGTCCGAGAGCACGGTCACTTGGTTGCGTTGGACTCAGCAGGGTCTCTACGCGATCGGCTTCGCGCTCGTGCTCACGTGGGGTGACTTCACGCGCACGCGTCTCGCGCTGCACGACACGTCGTCCGCCGTGTGGGCCGGACTCTGCACGTGGTTCACGCTCGCGCGCCATCCGCTGCGCACGCTCGGTCCTGTGGCTGGCCTCTTCGTGGTGGAAGCAGTGCTCGTCTTCGCGGCCGGCATCCTGGCGCGCAACCTCGAGGGTCGGTTCACGAGTCACCCGGATCTCTACGTCGTCGGGCTCTTGCTCCTGATCGGGCAGATCGTGCTCGTGTGGCGCGTCGTGCTGCGCGGCGCGCGCTACCACGCCT
>JANLUN010000434.1:0-2827 GCA_031363505.1 Planctomycetota bacterium
TTCGACAGGCCGCACGTCGCCTTCCGCGACAGCGCTACCGATGGCAAAGCGACCGTCATGCGCTACGCGCCGTCGCCGTACACGTACTGCACGAGCACGACGAGCTCGGCCGGCTGCGTGCCGCGGATCACGACGAACGGCATGCCGAGCGTCAGCGACGAGACGCCCTTCTTGATCGGCGCGACGTCGATCGTCAACCAACGCACTGGGCTCCTGCTCTACAGCTTGCGTCCCGATAACGAACCGCTGGGTAACGGCGTCATGTGTTTGAAGACGCCGTGGAAGCGAACGCCGCTGCAGAACTCGGGCGGAAGCGCGACAGGCACGAACTGCACGGGCGCGTTCTCGATCGACTTCAACGCGATCCTACGCGCCGGCTTGAATCCGGCCTTGGCGGTGGGAACCACGGTGTGTGCTCAGTACACGTACCGCGACCCGCCGAGCCCGCTCGGCCTTGGATTGACGGACGCCGTCCGCTTCCAGATTCAGCCCTGAAACGGATCCAGCATTCCGGACGCTAGACACGCCGCGCGGCTGCGTGCGGCGAGATCGTGGTAGCGTCCCGGCGTTCGTCGGATGATCTCGATCTCGCGCTCGCTGAGCATGCGCTTGATCACGCCGGGCACGCCCGCGACGAGCGAGCGCGGCGGAACGATCATGCCTTCGCGCACGAGGGCTCCGGCGGCGACGAGCGAGAACGCGCCGATGCGCGCGCCGTCGAGCACCCGCGCGCCGATCCCGATGAGCACGTCGTCCTCGAGCGTCGCTCCGTGCACGGTCGCGCTGTGACCGATGGAGACTCGCTCGCCGATGACGACCGGCCACTCGTCGAGCGTGCCGTGGATCACGGTCCCATCTTGCACGTTCGAATCGGCGCCGATCGAGATGCGATGCACGTCGCCCCGCACCACGGCCGCGTACCAGATCGACACACGATCACCGATCGTGACATCACCCACGACGGACGCGTTCGGCGCCAGGAACACGTCGCGACCAAACCGCGGAGAACGTCCTTCGAATGGCAAGACAATCGCGTGCACTGGACCTCCTCGGGCCGAACGTCACGCGCCATGAATACAAGCCGATCGATCGATTGGCCAGCCAGTTCGAGGGAGTTGGCGACGCCGGCCGGTCCGATCGCGGAGGCGCAGTGGGTGGGTGACGACGGCTTCGCGGACGCCGATGACTTCATGCTCTCGCGCGGAAGACATGCCCGGACTCGCAACCGCGTGCTCCTCGCGCTTTGTCCTCCCTGCGCGCACTTGTGCGGCGATACCGACTCCACCACAATCGCGACATGTCAGGAACCCAGCGCACGATCGTCGTCATGCCGGCCTACAACGCGGCCAACACCCTCGTGCGCGTGTTCAACGACGTTCCGAAGGAGCACGTCGTCGAGACCATCCTCGTCGACGACTGCAGCAAGGACGACACGGTCAAGATCGCCAAGACGCTGCCGCTCACGCTGATCCAGCACGAGCGCAACACGGGTTACGGCGGCAATCAGAAGACGTGCTACGACACCGCTCGCGCGCACGGCGCGGACTTCGTCGTGATGATCCACGCGGACTACCAGTACGACGCGCGGATGATCCCCACGGCCGTCGAAGTCCTTCGACACGGCATCTGCGATGTGATCCTCGGCAATCGCATCCGCACGCGGCGTGAAGCCCTCGAGGGCGGGATGCCGAAGTCCAAGTACTTCGCGAACCGCGGGCTGACGATCATGGAGAACATGCTCTCGGGCCAGAATCTCGGCGAGTGGCACAGCGGGTTCCGCGCCTACTCGCGACGCGTGCTCGACACGATTCCGTACAAGCGCAACGCGGACGGTTTCGTGTTCGACTCGCAGTTCCTGGTGCAGTGCGTGCACCACGGCTTCAAGCTCGGCGACGTGCCCGTTCCCGTGCGCTACTTCGACGAGGCGAGCAGCATCAACCTGAAGAACTCGGCCATCTACGCCACGCGCACGCTGTGGACATTCGGCCAGTGGTACGGACATCGGATGGGCATCGCGCGCAACGCGCTGTTCGAGACCTAGGTCGCAGCGCGCCTCTGGGACGGAGCGCCGTGGTGGATCGAAGCGAGAAAGCGTTCGAGCTCCAGCCGCGACTCGAAGGCTCGCTCCTTCTGCTGCGTTCGCTCCAGCTGGACGATTTCGATGCGCTCTACGAAGCGGCTCGCGACCCCCTCATCTGGGAGCAACACCCCGAACGGAATCGGCACGAACGCGAGGTATTCCAGCGGTACTTCGACGGCGCGATCGCGTCCGGCGGCGCGTTCGCGATCGTCGATCGCGCGACGGGGAGGATCGTCGGCAGCTCGAGGTACTGCAATCTGGTCGCCGCCGAAGACGAAGTCGAGATCGGTTGGACGTTCCTGCAGCGGGCCTACTGGGGCGGCACGTTCAATCGCGAGTTGAAGACGCTGATGCTCGAGCACGCGTTCCGTTTCGTCGGCCGCGTCGTGTTCGTCGTCGGCGAGCACAACATGCGCTCGCAACTCGCGCTGCGGAAGATCGGCGCGACGTTGTTCCGGACCACCGAAGTCGAGGAACTGGGCGGCGCGCGGTCGGTGCGCGTGGTGTTCGCGCTCACACGCGATCAGTGGTCGGCACGCTGAGGGCGTGCGACGTTGGAGCGAGCGGTCCGGGCGGGACGCGAGCGCGCGGGCGACCGCACGAGCTGAACTCGGCGCGGTCGTCGGATTGGAGGTCGTGAATCGGACTCACCGATCGGCGCCTAACACGCGCTGTGCGATGAGCATCCCGATCACCATCGCGACGACGAATCCGAGCACCTCGACCTGCAGCCTGGCGAGATTGGTG
>JANLUN010000495.1:0-5799 GCA_031363505.1 Planctomycetota bacterium
GGACGGCGCCTTCAAGCGCACCTCGAGCTGGCAGCGCACGTCGACCTTCACGTCCAGATTCTCCGGATCGTCGCCGTCCGGCAGTTTCCAATCGCACGGCACGATTCGATCGGAGCGCAGCACGAAGAACACGCCCTCGCGCGGCACGTCCTTGAACTCGAAGCGGCCCTCGGCGTCGGTCGACGTCTCGCCGCCGGCGTGGAGCTCGAGGACCCCCAGGGTGCCGCCGAAGACGCGCGTGTGCGTCTCGAAGCACGTCGTGCGCAGCTGGACGCTCACGCCCGCGACCGGCCGATCGCCGACGGTCGTGATGCGGCCGCCGAGTTTCGCGAACAGTGACGGCGCCGGCACTTCGATGCGCGCGTCGTGATCGCCGGCTTGGATCGGCCGGCTCGTGATCGACTGCAGCGTCTTCGTGTCGAGCACGCGCAGCGTGTAGCGGCGATCGTCGAGTCCACCGAGCTCGAACCATCCGTCGTCGTCCGCTGTGACCCAAGACCAACTCACGGAGGGCGGTCCGCCGGCGTTGCGATACACCATGTCGGCATCGCCGTCTTCGCGCAGCGGGTTCGGATCCGGCTCGAGGGCGCGCGGCGGGATCGTCGCGCCGGCCATCAATCCTTCGTTCTGCGCCGGCACGCGGCCGATCAAACCGAAAGGCGTGGGATCGTCGAGCCACACGCGCACTTTCGCGCGCGGTTTGTTTTCAGGATCGACGACGCGGCCGCGGATCGAGAGCGGTGGTCCGCCAAGGCGCAACTCGAAGAACTCGGGCCAGCCCGTGCGGTCGTCGCGCGCTTCCTCCGGTCGCTCCATGCGCGCGGGACGAAATCCCGTCTTCACCGCCGTCACGACATCGGCGGTGACCGCGCGAGATAGGTCGAGCGCGAACTCGCCCGACGCGTCGGTGACGGTCGACGTCACCCCGGCGGCGACGCGCGCATCCGGGGCCGGCTGTCCGCTCGGATCGAGCACGCGCCCGCGCAACGCGCCGCGCGCGAGGACCAGCGGGCGTTCGAGCACGAACGCGATGTTCGGGTCCGAGAACACAGGCTCGGGTTGCAACGCGGGTTGGTAACCGTCGACGAGCACGCGCAAGAACGCGCCCTCGATCTGCGGAAGCCGTGCGAGTTGGAATCGCCCGTTCGCGCCCGAGTGCTCCGTCCAATCGAGCACGCTCGTCGCCTCGAGCACCTCGCCGAATCGTGTCGCGAACCCGCTCGGCAGCACGAGCGAAACGCGCGCGCCGCGCACGGGCATCCGCTGCGGATCGAACACGGTGCCGCCGACCTCGATCGCGGGCGCGACGATCACGATCGGCTCGAATGACGAGCTCGCGCGGAAGAGTCCGCTGCGCACCGTCGCGAAGCGTGGATCGCTCACGGTGAGCGCGCCGCTCGTCACTTCGGTGTCGAACTCGAATGTGCCGCCGGCACGGCTCGGCACCGTGATCGGCTTGGATCCCTCAGCGAAAGAGACCGTGAGTCGGGCGACACCTGCACCGCCCGCGTCGATCACTCGGCCTCGAACGCGGTGCAATGTCGGCGTGGACGCGAGCTCGCCGGCCGTGGAGTCGGCCGCGTTTGCGGCGGCGGACAACTCGACGCGCGCGTCGCGTTCGCTCGCTCCCGTGAGCTCCGACGACAACGGTGTCGAGCTCGACGGCGCGGTTTCAGCGTCGGCGACGACGCGCTGCGAACTCGCCGCCGGTTCGTCGCCGTCGAGCTGCACGATCGCAACCACGGTCGCAAGGGCGGCGATCGACAGAGTGGCGAGCACGACTTTGGCATTCACGAGTACACCTCCGGCGGTCGACGCGAGCGGGCTGGGGTTCTGCGAAGCGAGTGGGGCGAGCGGCGCGAGGAGCGCGAACAAGTCGGAGCGTCCGTCGTCGAGCCGTTCGCGCAACTGAGCGAGGCCGCGCTTCAAGCGGCTGTGGATAGTCGCGACGAGAATGCCCTGCCGCTTCGCGATCTCACGCGGCGGCAGGTCCTCGAAGTAGCGCAGGAGGATCGTCGATCGGTAGGGCTCGTCGAGCTCCATCACCGCGTTGACGATCTTGCGCTGCAGGCTCGCGCGCGCGACGAGCTCGTCCGTCGCGTCGACTTGTTCCATTCGCGCGGCGCGCTCCTCCCGCGCATGGCGCCGGCCTTCGCCGCGCTTCTTCTGACGCACGAGGTTCTGCATCACGCGCGCGAGCCAACCGCGCAGGGTCCGTGGGTCGCTTGGACCGTTCGAGAGCGCGACGACGCACGCGTCTTGCGCCAGATCGTCGGCGCGATCCGCGTCGCTCGCGAGCTCACCCGCGACCCGGCGGATCCAACGCAGATCGGCGATCAGGAGCTCGTGCTGCGCGGTGGGGACGGATTCACCGTTCATTCCAACAAGGAGAGATGCCGACCCGCGTGATTATGGGGCACCGAATTCCGGTGCACCCGACTCACCCCGTCACAACCAATGGTTCGGGTACTTGCGATGGTAAACGACGTTGTTCGTGAAGAGCGCGGTCGCGAGCAGGATGAGCGCGCCCGCTAGAACCGGAACGAGAATGAACCCGGGCCCGACCGCGCCCTGAATACCGATGAGCGCCGTCGCTCCGCCGGGCGGATGCGTCGTGTGCGTGAGGTTCATCACCAAGAGCGAGAGCCCGACACCGATCGCGATCGTCAAGGGCGAAGAGCCGAAGAGGGCGACGACGAGGACCGCGACGCACGCCGATACGACATGTCCGCCGACGAGGTTGCGGGGCTGCGCCAGCGGCGAATCCGTCGCACCAAAGAGGAGGACTGCGGTCGCACCAAAAGACCCGATCAGCAGCGGGTATCCGACCAAGTTCGTGACGAGATAGATCGCGAGGATGGCGAGCGTGCCGCTGAGGAAACTCCAGACGGCGTACTTCGCGGACATCGGTGCCCGCGGTCCCCACAGGGGCGCTTGCCACTGACCGGGAACCTTCGCGAGTCGAGCCCGAACGGCTCGGTGGCATCGAGTCCAGGAGCTAACCGTAGGTGTGGAGTTCAAGCTGTAGGTCTCGAGGTCAAGATGGGGGAGGGCTCGTGCATGAGGTTGTTCACCCGGCCTTGTGCGGACGCCGAGAGGATTCGAAACGGCCGAGCGTGCGATCGGAATGACCGCTCTCGGGAGCCGTCGCGACCTTAGCGACCCGCGCCGACTTGCACCAAGCAGGGCAGCGACCTCCGCGGTTCGACGCGCCGGGCTGCGCGAGAGTTGCGCTTCGCGCCGGGTCCTGGCGCAGCAACGGGGGCGCCTATAACCTCATCACGCAGCCATGTTCGAAACCCTCACCCAGCGCCTCACGAACTCGTTTTCGTTTCTCCGCAATCAGAAGGAGCTCACCGAAGCGAACATCGGTGAAGGGCTCGAGCAGGTGCGCACCGCGCTCCTCGAAGCCGACGTCAACTTCAAGGTCGTCAAGGACTTCACCGAGCGCGTGCGCGCGCGCGTGGTCGGCCAGCAGAAGATCGCGGGCGTCGATCCGACGCAGCAGTTCGTCGCCGCGTTCCACCACGAGCTCGTCGGTCTCATGGGACCGAAGGAAGCGCGACTCGAGTTCGCGAAGAACGGTCCGACGGTCGTGCTGATGGCGGGCCTGCAAGGCGCGGGCAAGACGACGACGTGCGCGAAGCTCGCCCACTTCATGCGCGAGAAACATGCGCGCCGCGTGTTGATGGTGGCGGCCGACGTGAAGCGTCCCGCGGCCGTCGAGCAGCTCAAGGTCCTCGGCCGACAGATCAACGTGCCGGTGTTTCATAAGGAAGGTCTGTCGCCGCCCGAGCTGTGCTTCCAAGGCGTCGCGCACGCGCGCGTCGCGGGCGCGGACTTCGTGATCCTCGACACGGCCGGCCGCCTGCACATCGACCGCGAGATGATGGCCGAGGTCGTCGAGATCGCGCGCGTCGTGAAGCCAACGAACACCGTGCTGGTCGTCGACGCGATGACCGGTCAAGACGCGGTCAGCTCCGCGTCCGCTTTCAACGAGAGCCTCGAGCTCACCGGCGTGATCCTGACGAAGCTCGACGGCGACGCGCGCGGCGGCGCGGCCGTGAGCCTCAAAGCCGTCACCGGCAAGCCCATCTTGTTCGTCGGCGAAGGCGAGCGGATGGGGGACCTCGACAGCTTCCACGCCGAGCGCATGGCGGGGCGCATCCTCGGCATGGGCGACGTCGTCGGCCTCGTCGAGAAAGCCCAATCGGCGATGTCGGAGAAGCAGGCGCAGGCTGCCTTCGAGAAGCTCGTCATGGGCAGCTTCACGCTCGAAGACATGCTGTCGCAGCTTCGAATGGTGAGGAAGCTCGGCCCGATGAAGAAGGTGCTCGGCATGATGCCGGGCATGTCGGGCATGGCCGACACGCTCGACGTCAACGACAACCAGATGAACCGGCTCGAGGCGCTGTTCACGTCGATGACACCGCGCGAACGGTTGCAACCCGACGTCTTCGACATGAGCCGCCGCCGCCGCGTCGCGCGTGGCGCGGGTCAGGACGTTTCGGCGGTCAACGATCTGCTCAAGCGCTTCAAGGAGATGAAGCTCGTGATGAAGCAGATGAACAAGATGGGCCTCGCGTCGAAGTTCGGGGCCAAGGACAAGCGCGAGGCGCTCAGAGGGCTCGCTCCCGAGGGCGAGCTCGCGCCGCAAGAGTCGGAAGGCGGCGGCGGTCTGAGTGGGATGCTCTCGGGCCTCGGCAGCGGGATCGGCGACATCGGCCGTGGCCTCGGCGGGATGCTCGGCGGCCGACCGTCAGCCGGCCCGGGTGGTCTGGGCGGTCCTGGTGGACCCGGTGGCATGGGCGGACTCTTCGGCGGCCCGCGCCCGATGGGATCGTCCGCGACCCGCAAGAGCGGCTCGAAGCGCAAGGACAAACAGAAGCGCAAGAAGGGCAAGAAGCGCTGAGGGACGGGGCGACACGCCGCGGTCCGCGAAATCTTTCGCAGCCGCCCCTGGACAGCTCGGGGCGGATTGTGTGTCCTATTCGCCCGCAATCGCGGCCGCGGCGCGCTCCGACGCCGTCGGCCGGTGGTCGATTCGCGCACACAACTCTTCTATGGCTGTAGTCATTCGCATGAGACGCACCGGACGGAAGAACCGTCCGTGCTACCGCATCAACGTCTCGGACTCGCGCTTCCCGCGCGACGGCCGCTTGCTCGAGACGCTCGGCCTCTACGACCCGATCCGGCGCGACGTCGCGTCGCAGATCACCCTCGACGTCGAGCGCGCGAAGCACTGGCTCAAGGTCGGCGCGCTGCCGAGCGAGACCGTGTACTCCATCTTCAAGCGCAAGGGCGTGCTCGAGCCGAAGCCGTACGTTCCGCGCGAACGCCCCGGGCGCGGCAAGAAGACGAAGACGCGCGCGCATCGCGATGCGGCCAAAGCCGAGCGCGCGGTGCGCAAGACCGCGCGTGCGAAGGATCGCATCCAGAAGAAGAAGGCCGCCGCTGCGGCCGCGGCTCCGGCCACGTAGCCGATCGACCGCGGGCGCGCCGCGAGATCTCGCCCCGACTTCCCCGGCTCACCAGGCTCCCCCGAGCGCGCGTCCACGTGCGCCGCGCTTCGCCCTCTCGTTCGACGCCGACCCTTCCGCCTTGGAGATTCCGTGACGAAGAAGTCCGAGACCGTATCCAAGCTGCTCAAGAAGATCGAGCCGCGCTGGTCGCTGCCCAAGCCGATATGTTTTAAAAAATCAACAAAGTAAAGAAGGTCAGTTGAGTTGAATGTTCGATGTTTAAAAGACATTAGGTTCTTTAATTCCTTCGGGGAATGATTCATGCAAAAATCATAAG
>JANLUN010000511.1:0-2384 GCA_031363505.1 Planctomycetota bacterium
GAGGACGGCCGCGCACAGCCGCTCGGCCGTGATCGTCGAATTGTCCGCATCGGCGCGATACGAGGCGTAGTCGGCCGCGGTGCTCACGACCTTCTCGCCGCGGCCATAGAGCTCGATCTCGGCCGCTGAGGTCGGGGCGAAGAACGCGACCACCGGCACCCGGCGAGCAACCGCGACGTGGAGCGCCAGGCTGTCGCTAGTCACCAAGACGTCGCAGAGCGCCACCAGCGCCGCGAACTCGAGGAGCGGGTTGTGGTTGCCCGCGTCGACGCAGCGAATCGCGGGCGAGCTGCGTTCGAGCCCGGCCACGATCGCGCGACTGCGCTCGACCTCCGCTTCACCCCCGAAGATGACGAAGCCGCACTTCCTGTATGGACCGCGCGTGAGCTGATTCGCGAGCTCGACCGTGCGCTCGACCGGAAGTTGCTTCGATGTCCAGCGCCCGCCCGCGCCCGTGTTCAAGCCGATGAGCGGGCGTATTTCGGCTAGGCGATGAACTCGTGCGAAGTGCGCGGCCTTTTCGCTCGCGGCTGCCGGCAGATGGAGCTCTGGCTCCCCCATCCGGATGCCGAGCATCGCGGCGTAGATCTCCGGCTGGCTGCGCGTGTTCTCGACCTTGAGTCGATCTGCGCGCTCCTTGCCGTGCATGGAGAGGAGCCCCATGTCGAACCAAGGTGCGACGTCGGGCGTGTACACGCGCCTTCCACTCGCGTCGAGCGTGGCCCCGGAAAGCACCTCGGCCGGGAGCCGCGACGACAATCGGCAGAGGGACGGCTCGTCGTCGAGCGAGATCACGCGCGACCAGCGCGTCGACGCAAGCCGCCTGGTGAGCGCTTCGAGATCGCGGTCGCGCGCCTCGTCGGCGACCTCGATCCCCGCGATCATCGGATGGGTCGCCAAGAGATCGACCGCGCCGGGGGCGGTGACCCACGTCACGCGCGCGCCGGCATAGCGCTCGACGAGCCCCGGCAAGATGGAGGTCGTGCGCAGGACGTCGCCGAGCGCAGCGGTCTTCACGATGAGGATCGGGATCAAGGTCGGGAACGGTAGCGGGAGCGCGCTCGGCAGCCAAGACGCGCGTCGACGACCGGTCCGCGCAGAGTCACCCGCCGCTCAACGCGACCACAAGGTGCAGCTCGTCGCCCGCGCGGACGACATCTTGCCCGTCGAGCCGGCGCGCGGCTCGGTACACCGCCGGGACGATTTCGCCGCCTGTGCGCACGAGCATCCCCGTGACCGCGGGACGAGCGCGCTCGATCTCGAGCAGGGCTTGCACCAGCGGGATCGGCAGATCGAGCTCGACGCGCGCGTCCTTGCCCAACGCGCGTTCGAGCACTCCGCTGGTGCGCAGACACACGACTCCGGTCGAGCGCGGCTCGGAGACCGACGATCGGGCCGCGTCGGGTTCGCGCCGAACGTGGGTCGCCGCCGCCAGAAACGGCCGCCTCGTGTCGAGGATCGACGGATCGCCGACGCGCTCCCACGTTTCGCGCGACGGCGCACCGCAATCGTCGACGCCGCGGAGCGACGCGTACTCGGGCCACATCTGCGGCCCGTCGAGCGTTGCGCGAGCGAACGCCGGCCGATCGTGTTCGCTGGTCGCGCCCAAGTGCGCGTTGAGCGCGCGCTGCAACGTGGCGATCGACGCTCCGGCAGCGAGCATGCGCTCTCCGATCGAGCAACTCGCGTCCGCGTCGCACTCCGCACGCAACGTCTCGGGCGCGATCCATCGCGCAAGTTCGTCCACGTCGCACACGCCGTCGGCGAGGAGGCCCGCCGCTGAAAACGCGCAGAACCCGCTCATGTCGATCGCCGCCATCCAGTTCTCGTGCCACCACACGATGCGCCCTTTGCCGGCTGCATCGAGCGGATCTTCCGCACCCGCGGGCAGATCGAGCGGCGCGAGCAACTTCATCAAGGCCGCGCGGTCCGAATGCCCGACCGAGAACGGATTCGCGCGCATCGGATCCGCGCCGCGCGAGGACACGCACTGCGCGAGCAGCACGGCGAGGTTCGACTCGAGCCGCACCGCTTGTCCCTTGGCTTCGAACACGGCATCGACGAGGCCCAACGCGGCGGCGAAAGTGCGCGCTCCGCGCTCCAACTTGCGACCGATCCCGCGCCCTTGCGCCACGTCGTCGATCAACGCCCGGAGCGCAGCGCTGTTCCCCCACAGCTCGCCGGGAGGCAGCTCGAGCTCGGGCAGCTTTCCGGCGGACTGCGCCGTACACACGAGCGCCAATGCCGCGCCTATCTCTTTCGCATCGATTCCCGCGTCATCGCACGCGGCGAGCAGTGGCAGCGCAGCGTCGAGATCGGTGAGGCCCAGGTTCGGACCGAGTGCGTAGAACGCGCTGAAACGTCCGCCGCGTCGAATCGGACCG
>JANLUN010000532.1:0-3465 GCA_031363505.1 Planctomycetota bacterium
GCTGGGCCGACTCGGAGAGACTGTCCGGCTGCGCGAGCCGGGTGTCGATCGCTCGATCGAGTGCGTTCGCGCCGCCCTCGCTCGTCGCGGCGACGAGACTCGAAGCTGCGCTCCAGATCTCCCGCGGTTCCACGTTCGCGACGGCGGCGATGCGATCCGTGAGGAGCTGGTCGACGCCGGCGGTGTCTTGGGCCGCCGACGTCGGAGTGAGGGAGACGCAGAGAGCCAGGAGGAGTGTCGTCAGCATGGAAAGGAATTCTGGCGGCTAGCTGTGGCAGCTGTGAGGGGCGCTCGGGTCCGCGCGCCGAGAGACTCAGCGGTTAGACCACACTCTACGATTCGGAGAGGGTGGTGCTCGGGCATGAACCGAAATCATACTGGGGTCGGATTTACCCCGATCGAATGGCGGGGAGCGCGTCGCAACTCGCGTGCAGGCGTCGGCCTTCGTGTCGACCGTGCGAGCCGCTAGAGTGTGCGCGCTCCGCGGCCATGACTCGCACATCCGCGCGGCGTGCCACTTCATGTCTCGCCGCACCCCCCCTGCTTCCAGTCCCGATCCCGATCGAGTAGCCGCGTGAGCGCGCGGTCTAGTGGTCGCGCGGGACATCTCGTGTTCGGCGCACAGGGCGCGAGCTCGCGCATGATCGACGTGGGCTCGAAGCCAGTCACCGCGCGGTCGGCGACCGCGCGCGCGCGCGTCGTGTTTCCGGCCGGTGTGCTCGCGCGCGTCCTGGCCGGGCATGGTGCGAAGGGAGCCCTCGTCGAGGTCGCCCGTTCGGCCGGGATTTTGGCTGCGAAACGCACGGGCGACTTGATCCCGATGTGTCATCCGCTGGGCCTCGACCACGTCGCGATCGACATCGAATCCAGCGGCGACGACGTTCTCGACGTGCGTTGCACGGCCGCGTGCCGTGGCCGCACGGGCGTCGAGATGGAGGCGCTCACCGGCGCGTCGATCGCCGCGCTCACCGTGTACGACATGACGAAGGGGCTCGACCACGGCATTCGGATCGAGCGGATCGAGCTCTTGGAGAAGCGCGGGGGCCGTTCGGGTGTGTGGCGAAGCACCGAAGGCGAGCCGCGTCGGTCGCGTGCGAAGCCGCGCCGCAAATCCGGCTCACGCGAGGCCTAGTTCGTTCATTCGCAATCGAGAACCAATCGAGAACCCCGGGGAGACCGATGCCGAGCACAGTAGAGTCGCGTTCCGTGAGAGACCGGTGGGGATGGACCGCGGCGCACCGCGCGCAGCGCGTCGGAGTGATCGGCGCCACGGGCGCGGTCGGGCGCGAGCTCCTGCGACTCCTGCACGACGCCGGTCATGCACCCGAGCGGGTCGACGGCCTCGCGCGCACCGACAGCGTCCTCGACATCGCGCCGGGCGTGCGTACGAGCGTGCGCACCTTTGACGCGAGTGGCGCCGCGAGCTTCGACATCGCGTTCCTCTGCACGCCTTCGAGCGTGTCGACGACGCTCGCGAAAACGCTCGTCGCGCGGGGCGTGCGCGTGATCGATCTGTCGAGCGCGCACCGGCGACACCCCAACGTTCCGCTCGTTATCCCCGAGATCAACGGCGACGAGCTCACAGCGAGCACACGCCTTGCCGCGAACCCGAACTGCACGACGGCGGTCGCAGCGATGCCGCTCGCCGTGCTCGATCGCGCGGCGCGGCTCGAGGAGGTCGTGATCGTGAGCTTCCAAGCAGCGTCCGGGGTCGGCCTCTCCGGGCTCACGACGCTCGATCGCGAGATGAAGGCCGCGGCCAGCGGCAGCACGCCGGCCGGCTCAAGCGAGAGCCCGTTCCCGGCCACACTCGCCCTCAACGTCATCCCCGGCGTCGCCGATGTCGACGCGGCGGGGGTCAGCGGGGAGGAAGACAAGGTGATGTACGAGCTGAAACGCATCCTGCGCCGGGGCGATCTCGCGGTCGAGGTGACGACGACGCGGGTGCCCGTGGAACGGTGCCACAGCGTGGCCGTGCACGTGAAGCTCGGCCGCACGCTCTCCGTCCGTGATGCGATCGAGTGTCTGCGCTCGGCGCCGGGCGTGTCGGTCACGGCCGATCCGCATGGACCCCGTCCGCGCGAGTGCGCCGGCACGGACGACGTCTTCGTTGGACGGATTCGCGCGGGAACGCTCTCGAGTCGGTCGCTATGCTTCTTCGCGGTCGGGGACCAGCTGCGCAAGGGCGCGGCGCTCAATGCGTTGCAAGTGGCGGCCGCGCTGCCGGCCGGACGTTGACGAGCCCCCGAGAGCCCCCTGAGATCGTTCGCGACCCGGAGACGACAACAGCACGCATGGACCTGAAACTGATCCAGAGGCTGATCCGCTTGATGAAGGGCGGGGGAGTCGGAGAGCTCGAGCTCGAAGACCGCGAGGCCGGACTCAAAGTCCGCATCAAGCGCGGTGGCGACGCTCCTCTGCCCGCGCCGCTCGTGCACGTGATGCAGACGGGGTCGCATGTGCCCGTCGCTCCGCCGCCGGCGATGGCGCAGACCGCCGCAGCGGCCGCGATCGCGGCCCCGGCGCCGGTCGTCGGCACGCCGATCGTCAGCCCGATGGTCGGAACGTTCTATCGCTCGTCGTCGCCCGACGCCGAACCGTTCGTGAAGGTCGGTGCGCAGATCGAGATCGATGCGCCGATCTGCATCATCGAGGCCATGAAGGTGATGAACGAGATCAAGGCGGAGATCTCGGGTCAGGTGCTCGAGGTCCTGGTCGAGAACGGCGAGCCGGTCGAGTTCGGCCAGCCGCTCTTCATGGTGAAAACGACCTGATGTTTCGCCGTGTCCTGATCGCCAACCGCGGCGAGATCGCACAACGAATCATCCGCGCCTGCCGCGAGCTCGGCATCGAGACGGTCGCGGTGTACTCGACCGCCGACGCGGACGCGATCTATCTGCGTCAAGCCGACGACACGATCTGCATCGGCCCGGCGCAGAGTTCGAAGAGCTACCTCCACATCCCCGCGATCATCGCGGCCGCGGAAGTCGCGGACGTCGAAGCGATCCATCCGGGGTACGGATTTCTCGCGGAGAACGCTCACTTCGCCGAGGTGTGCCGCGCCTGCAAGATCCAGTTCATCGGGCCCGAGCCCGAGACGATCGCGCAGCTCGGCAACAAGGTCGCCGCGCGCGAATTGGCGGCGCGCGCGGACGTACCCGTCGTCCCCGGCTCGGACGGACCGGTGCCGGACGAGAACACGGCGCTCTCGGTCGCGCAGTCGATCGGCTACCCGGTGATGATCAAGGCTTCGGCCGGCGGCGGCGGACGCGGCATGCGCATCGCGCGCAACGATCCGAGCCTGATCGCGGGCTTTCACGCGGCGCAATCGGAAGCCGAAGCGGCGTTCGGCGACGGCACGCTCTACATCGAGAAGCTCATCGAGAACCCGCGGCACATCGAAGTGCAGATCCTCGCCGATCGCCACGGACACACCGTCCACCTCGGCGAGCGCGACTGCTCGAT
>JANLUN010000593.1:0-10674 GCA_031363505.1 Planctomycetota bacterium
CGACGGCGAGCGTTGCGGTGTCTTCGGCCGCGCGGGTGTAGAGACCCGTCAGATTGATCGAGTGGTCGCGCGTCTCCAGTCCAAGCGTTCCGAGCCCGCCCCACTTGACCGACTGCGAACCCTGCGTGACGTCGAACAAACCAGTCTTGAAGCTTTGGTCGCCTTGACCCGGGTTCGGCAAGCCCTGGAACGTCTCCGGCGTCATCACATGCCCAGGTTGCCCGGCGTTCCTGACCCACCAGGAGTCGTTGATGCCGTCGTCGTAGTACGAGCTGTCACGTTCGTAGAAGACGCTCGCGAGTCCGCCGAACTTGAACCCGTCGTCGGACTCGTGCCTCGCGCCGTATGTGCCGGACCATTTGAAGTCGAGCGGCGGATTCTCGGTCGTGGTTCCGACCGCACCGGTCCAGGGCTCACCGAGGCTGTCCGTCTGGATGTCACGATCGCCGTCGTCGTGGCCCCAGAAGTCGACTCCGCCGCCCTTGTACGTGAGGAAGTCGCTGCCGGCGACGTTCGAGTTGACGCTGTACTGCAGCTTGGATTGCAGGACGGGTTCAGAAGGGATGCCCTTGAGCCTCACGTCCACGGCACCGCCAGAAGCATCGCCCTGCTGGTCCGGCGTGAACGTCTTGCTGACTTGGATGTTCTGAATGATCGGCGCGGGGAATTGGTCGAGCTCGACGGCGCGCGTGTCCTCGTCCGCGGACGGCAGCCGCACGCCGTTCATCTGCGAGCTGACGTAGCGATCGGGCAATCCGCGGATCACGGCGAACTTGCCGTCCTGCACCGACACGCCGGGAACGAGCGTCACCGCAGTGGCCGCGTCGCTGGCACCAGCGCGGCTCATCAAGTCCGAGCTGATCGAATCCATCAGCGACGCGCTCTCAAATCGGAGCGACAGCAGCGCGGCCTCCGATCCGGCGCCGCCCTGCAACACGTCTTGCACGACGAGCTCGTCCATCTCCGTGAACTCGCCCGCGAGCGCGACGTCGATATCCGTGAGCTGGCCCGCCGCGACGAGCACGTCGGACTTCACCTGACGGACGTAGCCTTCCTTGGTGAAGAGCAGCGTGTACCTGCCGACCGGCACTTGCTCGAGGACGAAGTTGCCTTGGTCGCCCGTCAGCGCCTTCTGATTCGTCTCGACGATCACGACCGTCGCCGCGGAGAGCGGGATGTCGAAGTCTTTGTCGTAGACGGTGCCGCGGATCGAGCCCGCCGGTTGCTGCCCAGTCGCCGCTGAAGTGGTGGGCGCAGTGGGCGCGTTGGCGCTAGAGAGAAACATGACTAGGGCAACAATCCAAGATGGCGATCTCCACCAGATCACGGTCGACCGAATCTCTTTCTGATCAGGCGATCTTGGGGAGCTTGGGAGAGTGGGAGTCCAAAGTTCAGGACCGTTTCACGTGGGAAACGGCGAGCTGGTGAATCGTGGACTTCGTCATTGGGTGCGCGTTCTCAGCTGGATTCGCGATGGATGGACTTCCTCTACGGTGTGGGCAGCTTGACGATTCAGATCGGTGTCACGGTCCGAACGACCACGACCATCGAAGGCGCGGAAGGTAGGTAGCGATCATCATGATCGCGTTAATACGAGGTCAGCGCGGGATGAATGCCGCGCGCCGACTCCGACGATCACGCGACGCGATTCATGCGTACGCCGAGCGCCCTTGATCGACGCTTCACGTGCTTGCCTACCTTGTTCGCATCAGCCATGAAGTCACGATCCCAAGTTTTCGTGTTGTCCTCGTTCGTCGTACTGGCGGTCGGGAGCGTTCTCATCTCCGTCAGCTCGGGTTCGGAATCGCGCGCAGCTGCCGATGAAGTCGCAGCGAAGCCGAAGCCGCCTTTGCCGATATCGACGTCGACTCAGTCGACGGCCACGCCGGCGAAGTCAACGCCTTCCAAGACCGACGGCCTGAAGTCGGACCGGATCGGATCCCTTGAGGACGAGCCCCTCGCCGCTTTCCGAGCGGATCTGCTCGAGCTCGCTTCCAAGGCCGCGGCGAAGTTGCCGGCGAAGCCGCACATCAAGAGTCGCTCGCGCGCCCAGGAGAAGGTGGTCGTGACGTGCCTCGAGCTCGAACAGCCGCGACGAGCGGCGGGCTACATCGAGGGCATCGACAATTGGCGGCGCGGCTTGGACTACGCCGACCTGGCCTTCTACTGCGCGCAGCGCGGCGACACGACCGACGTCCAGCACTACTTGGACCTGGCGCAACGCATCTCCGCGGTCGTCGAAGACGAGGGAACCGACGAAGAGGGCAGCCAAGGCTGGCGGCGCGATCGCATCCGCTCCGCCATCGCCAGAACGTACGCCTGGGTCGGGAACCTCGAGAAGGCGGCCGAGTTCGAGGATGGCGTGGCCGATTCCGAGATCGGCCGAGTCGCGGCCGTCATGGCCATGCAGGCGGGCGAGGACGACTTCGAACGGCAGATCGCCTCTCTGGACCACGTCGCCAAGACAGGCAACTTCGACCAACTCCGGAACGCGCTCGAGGTGTGCGCGCAGCTCTTCAACCGTTTCTACGACGACGCGGAACGGCGCGGCGCGTGCGAAGCGCTCGTCGAGGCGTCCTGGTCGAAGCTTCCGCTCCAGGTCCGCATCGAGCTCTTGATGAAGATGAGCGGTTTCGCAGTGGAGCACGGGGATCGCACCAAGGCGCTCGCGCTTCTCAATGACGCGCAGGTCATGCTCGAGGGGTATCCGTGGAGTCCCGAGCATCGGATCCCGCTGATGACTCAACTGGCCACCGCTCGTCACGGCGCGGGTGACACGGAGCACGCACGGCAGCAGGCGCAGACCGCGCTCGGTGTGTTCGATGCGGAACGTACTGCGATCCTGGGAGTCGATCGCGCCGGAACTCTGCGCTGCATCGCGGAGACGTACCAAGCGCTCGGCGACACGGCGACGGCGCTGAAGGTGTACAAGCGCGCGGTCGAGGAAGGCGCTCAGAACGTGAACTCGCGGCCGCGTGCCGAGGATCTGACTGCAACGTGCTGTTCGATGGCCCGGCACGGGGTCGAACCCGACGCCGAGCTCAAGGCTCGACTCGTCGCGATCTCCGACAAGCTCGGCGATCCGTGGTAGGTCCGCGCGTGCGTCGATTCCGCACGCGCGGGGTTCAGAACGAGACCTTGTAGCCCAGTCCGAACGTCGAATCGCCGCTGGTGTCGAGCGGCAATCGACCAGCCGAATACGTCAAGCTCCAATTGCTCGGCAGGTCCATGCGGAGCTCGAAGTAGCTCGATCCGTCGTAGTCCGCGTCCTTGGCGCCGGTCGCCGCATCGATCTCCTGATATCCGCACCAACTCGCGGTCAGGTACAGCGATTCGTCCTTCACGTCCAGCACATGCGTCTCGAGACCGGCTTCGAGGCGCGCGCGCAACAGCGAATCGTCCGCCGTCACCGCGCTGCGCACGTCGTCGTCGGAAGCGTCGACCATGTCGAGTCCGACTCGAATGGTCGGGTACGCGAGTCCCGATGGATGAAAGCCTTCGTCTTGTCCCGTGAACCAGCGCAGCGCAGCACCTGGGAAATCGAAGACGTTGAGCCGGCTCAGCCGCGTCTCGGGATTCCAGCTCAAGAGGCGTGCGCTGATCGATGGACCGAACACCCATTGGCGCGACGAGAAGTCCTGCGTCGATTCGAGCCCGGCGTGCAGGTCGAAGTCCCAGACCAGTTCGGGAGAGAGCGTGCGCTGGAGTTGCGCGAGGTGATCGCGCCGGAGCTCGCGAAAGGCGTTGCTGTCGAGGATGGCATCCGGTGACGCGCCGCTCTCGCTGAGCTGTCTCGCCTGGGCGTTGAACTTCGTGGTGTGTTCACTGGTCGGCGCCGGCGGCTCGGTGGCAAGTTGTTGCCGCAGATCGTGAGAACTGCTGCCGAGCACCGGGCTCCCTACCCACCGGGCTCGCACCGATGTCCAAAGGAAGTCGTTCGGGTTCTCCGCGCGGTCGAACGCCACGTTGCCGTCGGCCATGAAATCGAACGAGCCGTTCGACTCCTTCGAAACGGCGAGCGACTTCGCGAAGTCGTACTCGAAGCCGAGAGCTAGATCGCCGTCGTCGCTCCCCTCGAACGCCTTGATGCGCAAGTTCTCGAAGAACCGCGCGGCACGTCTGGGCTCGACCGGTGCGCGTCTGCGCGTGAAGAGCTGCGGCTGCGCGAAATGATCGCGGACCTCGGCGCTCAGTTGTTTCTCTACGTCGGCGTCGAGCTTTTCGGCCGAGCCTTCCGACTGCGCCGGCGCCGTGTTCGTGATCCCGATGCACGCGAGCAGGGGCGCGGCGGACCGCACGAGCCGTGCGCGATGCGAACCGTTCTTCCGTGTCATGCGCCGGATCGTAACGTCGTGAGTTGCGCGAAGGATCCATCATCAATGCGACATGAACTCGCTTCGCATGTTCTTCACGGCCTCTTGATGTACACGGCTTCGCGAGCATCGGATGGGCGGCGCGAGAGCCCACCGCATCGATGTACAATCGCATCTTCTCGGAGACGCTGATGACGATTTTCTTTGTACGCGCGCTGCGCTCCCGATCGAGCGCACCTCGACTTCGCGCTGCACTCTGGACGCAGTTTTCTGCTTGGATGTGCGTGTTCGTCGCGTGTCACGCGGATCCTCCGCCGAGCGCGAGCGAACCGTCCGTGCTCGAGGAGGTGACGGCACTCGCGTCACGCGGAGATGTCGAAGCCCAGCTTCGTCTCGCTTCGATGTACTACGACGGCGTCGGGTGTGCGGTGGACGACGCACGAGCCGCGCAGTGGTATGGCGAGGCGGCCCAGCGAAATGCCGCTCGTGCCGAGTACGCCCTGGGTGTGATGCACGAACAGGGTCGCGGTTTCCCGAAGAACGAATCCGATGCGGCGGAGTGGTACGCGCTTGCGGCTGCGCAAGGGCACGCTGCTGCTCAGAACAATCTCGGCCTCATGTACATGGAAGGGCGGGGCGTGCCGCGGCACGAAGAGCGAGCCCGGGAATGGTTGGGTCGCGCCGCCGCGCAGGACGTTCCCGAAGCTCAGTTCGCTCTCGCGCTGCTGTCCGACTCACTTCACGTCGAAGAATCCGCCGCATGGATGCAGCGCGCCGCGGAGCACGGGTTCGCGCTCGCGCAGTGGACCCTCGGCACGATGCACAGCACCGGCCAGCATGTCCCGCGCGATCTCGAATTGGCCGCGCAGTGGCTTCGTCGCGCTGCGGATCAGGGGCTCGCCGCAGCGCAGGCCAGCCTGGCGCTGATGTACGTCCGTGGCGAGGGCGTCGCACCCGACTCGGCCGAAGCCGCGCGATGGATGCGCATGGCGGCGGAGCAGGGACTCGCGGTCGCACAGGGGAACTTGGGACTGATGTACATCCAGGGCCAAGGTGTCGCACAGGACTACGACGAAGCTGCGCGCTGGCTCCACCGAGCGGCGGAGCAGGGCTTCGCCGCAGCGCAACGCAGGCTCGGCTCGATGTACGAGCGAGGTCGCGGGGTGCCGCAGGACGAAGCGAACGCGTACCTGTGGTACTGCCTGAGTGCGGCGCAGGGAGACCTCCCCGCGCAGGAGCGAAGAGATGCACTCGCGAAGACGCTGAGTCAGGAACGGATCGACGCCGTGGAGGAGCTCGTGAGGACACGTGGAGTGCGTCGTCCTCGCGCTGAAACCCCGGCGTTGTCGCCGATTCTGACACCCGAATAGTCGGCCGCGGCATCGCGCGCACTGACCGCCGTCGGACCGATCCGGAACATTGACGAGTTCGGTTCAAGCTCGCTTTTCGCGGGTTCCGATAGCGGCTGGTTATGAGCCGCAATTCCCGACTGAGCCATTCGTTCCTCACCTCTGCATTGCTCGCGCTGGCGCTCTCGACCGGGTGCAGCACCCCCACTCAGAGCAGCCTGCACGCATTCGAGCGCGGCGACTACTCGGGTGCGCTTGCGGAGTGCTACCCGCGCGCGGAGGAAGGCGATGCGGACGCGCAGTACCTGCTCGGACTCTTGTACGACGAAGGACGCGGCGTTCGGACGAACGCGATCGAAGCCGCACGGTGGTACACGCGCGCAGCCGAGCAAGGTCACGCCGCGGCGCAGAACAATCTCGGCCTCCTGTACTACGACGGTCGCGGGGTTGCGCAATCGCACGAACAGGCGGCGCTGTGGTACGAGCGTGCCTCCGCGCAAGGATTCGCTCCGGCACAGTCCAATCTAGGCGTGATGCACTTGTTCGGTCAGGTGGTGTCGAAGGACCCTGTGCGCGCCAAAGAACTGCTGCAACTCGCCTGTGACCAAGGTCACGCCCGCGCGCAGTGCCTGCTCGGCGCGATGTACTACGAAGGCGTCGGCGTGACGCGCAGCTTCAGCGATGCCTTGCACTGGTATCGCTTGGCTGCCGATCAGGGCGATGCCGCGGCGCAGCATCGACTCGGCGCGATGTACTTCCTCGGGCAAGGCGTTCCCCAAGACGATGAGCGAGCAATCGACTGGCTACAGCGCGCAGCGGAACAAGGGATCGCGCGAGCGCAGTTCGCCGTCGGCTGGATGCACCAAGTGGGACGCGGCGTCGGTCCGGACGCACGCGTCGCCGCCACATGGATGCGAAAGGCCGCGGAGCAGGGACTCGACGCAGCGCAGACGAACCTGGCATTGATGCACATCGAGGGTCGAGGTGTCGCGCAAGACGATGCCGAGGCCGTGCGCTGGTTGCGCGTCGCCGGGCAGAGTGGCTTCGCATTGGCGCAGTACAACCTCGGACTGATGTACGCGAAGGGCCAAGGCGTGACGCAGAGTCACGAAGACGCGGCGATGTGGTTGCAACTCGCCGCCGAGCAGGGGCTCGCCGTCGCGCAAAGCAAGCTCGGCTCGATGTACGAACACGGACGCGGCGTCAGCGAGGACGACGTCACGGCCTACGTCTGGTACAGCCTCAGTGCATCGAACGGGCACGAGTCGGATCAAGCGCGTCTGGAACGTCTCGTCCACACGCTGACTCCGGCGCAGCTCGCCGACGCCGAAGCGACGACGCGGGCATGGCAGGCGAGCCACGACGAGCGCACGCAGCAACTCACCGACGCGGTGGAGTGAGTCGAGCGCGACGATCGCTCACGTCCGCGCGGCTGGCGACTCCTTGCTCAGCAGTCGCGATCCGCGCTGATACGTGAAATACGCGTAGCCCCACTCCACGAGCACACTGAGCCGATTGCGAAACCCGGCCAGGTACATGATGTGGAGCAGCAACCAGAACCACCACGCGGTGCGGCCCGTGATGCGAACGAAGCCGAGATCGCCGACCGCCTTGTGTCGGCCGATCGTCGCGAGATCACCCTTGTTTCGGTAGCGGAACGGTTCCGTCGGCTGCCCCGCGAGCTTCTTCCTTATGTTCGTCGCTGCCTGCCGGCCGCCCTGCATCGCTCCCTGCGCCACACCGGGCACCGGCTTGCCGTTCGATTGCGGCGGCGGAACGGCGAGGTCGCCGACGACGAACACTTCGGGATGCCCGGGTACCGATAGGTCGGGTTCGACGAGCACGCGGCCCGCTCGATCGAGCGGCACGCCGAGCGAGCGCGACAGCGGCGACGCCACGTTGCCCGCGGCCCACACGACCGTGCGTGTCGCGATGCGTTCGGCGCCGAGGAAGACGGCGTCCGGCTCGATGTTCGTGACGAGCGTGTTCGTGCGCACTTCGACGCCGAGAGCCTCGAGGTCGTGCTGCGCGCGTGCCGACAGGGCTTCGGGGTACGTCGCGAGGACGCGCGGTCCGGCCTCGACCAGGATCACGCGCGCGGCACGCGTGTCGATGTGCCGAAAATCCTTGGCGATCGCTCGACGCGTGATCTCCGGCATGATCCCCGCGAGCTCGACGCCCGTAGGTCCTCCGCCGACGATCACGAACGTCAGGAGCGCGCGCTGTTCGTCTTCGTCCTGGCTGGCCTCCGCGCGCTCGAAGGCCAGCAGGAAGCGACGGCGGATTTCGCGCGCATCGTCGATGCTCTTGAGCCCCGGAGCGTTGCGTTCCCACGGATCGTGACCGAAGTACGAGTGGCGCGTGCCCGTCGCCACGATCAAGTAGTCGTAGGCGATCTTGCGACCGTCCTCGGTCACGACCACGCGCTCGGACGAATCGATCGCGTGCACTTCCGCCATCAGCACGTCCGTGTTGCGCTGCTTGCGGAGGAGATGACGAATCGGCGAGGTGATGTCGGTGGGCGCGAGCACGGCCGTCGCGACCTGATACAGCAACGGCTGAAAGAGATGGTGATTCGTGCGGTCGATCACCGTGACGGCGACAGGCGCGGTGCGGAGCGCGCGCGCCGCATACAGCCCTCCGAACCCGCCACCCAGGATCACGACGCGCGGTACGGACTGCGAATCGTGGCGCGAGATCCTCGGACGACGCACGTCGTCAACGCCTCGTGAAGCCATTCGACTCAGCGTACTTCGGCGCACGCCGGCTGGAACAGTTCGCGAGGCGAACGAGCTCGGATCCCTAGAAACGCTCGATGACCCACGCGGCACGCCGGAGTGTCGCGCGCGACGGTGGACTCAGCCCGCGTCGGCGAGCTTGCTCGATCGCCCGTGCTTTCGAAATTCGTTCGCGAGCCTCGTGCGCTCGCTGCGGAGCTTCTGGATTTCGCGCCAGCGCTGCGTCGCGAGCCGCTGACGATCCGCCGACCGTGCGCGCACTTTCTTGAGGCTCGTCTGCGCTTGCACAAGCGACCGCTTCAGTTTGACGACTTCGAGCTCCAACTCCGCCCGCCGCTCGATGTGCGTCGCGCACACCGCGGCTTCGAGTTGTGCCTCGACCTCGGTGCGACGCTGTTCCGAGTCGGCCAGCTGTTCGCCGATCGGACGAAGCCCCTCGAGCATCTCGCGCAGCGCCGCGATCGTGACATCCTTGAGATCGAGCTCGGTCCCATTCTCGGTCGGAGTCTGGGAGCCCAGCTCCGAGAGCAAACCTGCGAACTCGGAGTTCGTGGATTCAATCCGCTCGTCGACCTGCGGCGGTTCGACGGCGTCGCTGGGCGCGACATGATTTCCTTGCGGCAGCGCAAGCCCGTCGAGGGGATCGCGATCGATCATGCCCGTACTTTCGGCGAAATGCCGTGGGCAACCGAAGTCGAGCTCGCGGAACGCGAGTCCAGCCTCTCGAGCGCCCGGGCTAAAGTTCGCAGCGCGCGATTGCGCAGCTCTCGCGATCTCGATGGATCAAACGAAGGGGCCGGTAGCCTGCGCTACCGGCCCGAGGAGAGAGAAGCATCATCAAGCTTCCCGGTGCCGCACCGCTCGCAAGGCGCGGCACCCCTTGATGAAGCCTTATAGGCCACGGATACGTGAGTTCACGCGAGGTGTCAAGCCTCGCGATCGCACGCGCGCACGGGCCGAGCACGTGCCGCCCATATTTGGACCCGCTCGTCCCGCGTGCATCCGGGAGTGGCGCTAGGGTGCGCCCCCAACGCGTCGTGGTGTGGCGGTCCCGATGCGCGACGTACAGAATGACCTGGCGGCTTCGCACGATGCACTTCCGACCGCGCTCACGATCGCTGAACTGACCCGCGCGCGGTCGAGCTCTTCGCACCTCGTCGAATCACTGCGCTGCGACGTGGTGATGCTGCAGCACTCCGAGCAGTTCGCGCGCGTGACCATCCTTCATCGCGAGTAGGTCCTCGAGCAATCCACTCGAGATACTCGGATCCGCACGGCCGTGTCGAACGATCTCGGCCACACATCGCAACTCGTTTGCAACGCATGCTTGAAGAAGCCTCAGCACCGTGCCCCGGTCGAGGGCGCGGCGCCGGGCGAGCTGACTACGTACGTTGCGTTCGTTCGGCTGCTTCTGCTGTGACATCATCTTCCTCCTCGAGTCGGTTTCGACGCGTTGCGTCGGCGCGAAACCGTAAGTGGTGTGCCGCGTCGCACGTGCGAGGTCGAACGTACGCAGAAGACCGGGAGGCCGATCCGCCGTCACCTTGCGACGAATCTGCCCGGTTCGCCGCCGCTCGCCTGATCGTTCGTCGTACGAGTCGACGACCGCCAGACGTCACGCGACGCTTCGACACTCAGGATGGGTCAATACGTGCCCGCCGCCCCACGTTCCTTCTTGTCCGCCGTCCGCGCGCTCGGTACCGAAGCTTCGCTAGACGTCGAGATGTCTTCGGCCCCCGCGCGTTCGAACACTTCCCGCGCGCGCTTCGTCTCGTCCGAGTTATCCGAGTGGACCGACACGAGTACGTTTCCGCCCTGAATCTTGCCTTCGTATCGCTTCGCCTCGAACTCCGGGATTCCGAGTCCGACCAGCATCCCTCCGATACCGCCCACCGCAGCACCGACGGCTGCGCCGCTGAGCGCGGCCATGATCGGACCCGCTGCGACGAACGGGCCGACTCCGGGGATCGCCAGGCTGCCGATGCCCGCGAGCCAACCCAAAGCGCCGCCAAGGACGCCCCCCGCGCCCGCGCCGGCGACGGCTCCCTCCGGCGCCTTGGTGCTGTGCTCGTGCGCAAAGTCGCGCGTGCCACCTTTGTCGGGCATGAGCACCGAGATGTCGTTGCTCCCGAACCCCGCGGCCTTGAGTTGGCTGACGACGTTCGATGCGCCCATGTAATCGCGCACGATGCAGAAAACGGCCTTCTTCATGATGGTTCCTTGCGTTCCGATGCTGGTTGCTGGTTACGGTCGACTCAATTGCGCTTCACTTCG
>JANLUN010000597.1:0-4815 GCA_031363505.1 Planctomycetota bacterium
TGCGATCGTCCAACCTTGCTCGAGGCCGCGCGGTTCGTTGACAAACCATTCGGACAGCACACCCTGGTCGAGCTCGACGCGCTCATCGTTTGCGGACACCGCAGCTCGAACGAGCTTCGTGGAGATCGCGCCGCGGCCGAAACCCGACGTCGTGATCGAGAGCTTCCATTCCGTGTCCGCGTCGAACGAGTCCACGTTGCGCGGAATGACCTCGATGCCGAGCGCGGAGATCCGGCTGCGGAAGCCGTGGGCACGACTCGGCGCGGACCAGAGGTCGTCGGCTCCTCGAACGAGCGCGAAGTGGTACTCCTGTCGCGCGAGCACGCGCGACGCGTGCGAAGACCACGCCGGCGGATCGATCGCGCCGTGTTGTGTGGCGGTCGGAGTTTCCTGACCCGCCAGCGCCGTCGCACCGAACACGAAGGCCGTCGAGATCCAAGTCGCGGGGCGGAGCTTCATGTTCGCGGCCTTAGAGCGACGGCGTTCCGGAAAGTTCCGCGCTCACCGGACAGCGGGTCCATGGGATCGCGACGAGCCGGCTCAACGTGCCGTGTGCGCTGCGACGTTCCGCCCGACGCGCAGCTTCGTCTCGCTCTGACTGTTCCATGCGATGGTGACCCAGGGCGTGACGGGGAACACCGGGTTGTTCGTGCGGAGCCGCACGCGCCAGTGGTAGGCACCGGTCGGCGAGAAGTGCGCGACGCCGTTCGGAATCGTGGCCTTCATCGGCGAGTGGAACGCGATCAACTCGTTGATCAGGATCGGCGTTCCGTTGATCGCGTGTGGCGCACCGAGACCCAGCGGGCTGCCGTCGAGCGCCTCGTGCAGCAGCGCGAGCTGCCACTCGAGTCGCGCTTCCGGCGCCGCGCCGGTCGCGTAGGAGAAGCCGGTGAGCTCGCGCTCGAAGTCGAGACGAATCCGGAACTCGTCTCGGTCCTGCGCATGGCCGAACGGATGGATCGGCGCGACGTCGCTCGCTCGTCGTTGGCGGGGCGCGAGCGTCCAACCGCCGCGGCCTTCGTTGCCGAGATACACGAACGCGCGTCCCTCACTGGCGCGACCGCTCGAGAACGCGTGGGCTCCGACGATCACGTCGGCATAGCCGTCGCCGTCGACGTCGCCGGCGGGCGACACGGTGTGACCGAACGCGGCGTTGAGCTGGTTGCTCTCGGCGGTCCAGGACGCGGTCGCGGCCGGGCCGGAGCTCGAGCCCAAGTACAGGAACGCGCGACCTTCGTTCAGCTCGCCGTTGTCGAACGCGTCGGCGCCGATGATCACGTCCGTGTGGCCATCGCCGTTGACGTCGCCCGCGGCCGCGACCGAGCTGCCGAACGCCGCGCCGGTTTGGTCGCTCTCGGCCGACCACGCAACGCTCGTCGAAAGTCCCGACGCCGCTCCCAAGTAGAGAGAGACGCGGCCCTCGTTCGATTGGCCGTTGTCGAATTGCGGCGCGCCGACATACACGTCGCTGTACCCGTCGCCGTTGACGTCGCCCGCGCTCGCGACGCAGAAGCCGTGGAGCGCACCGGCTTGATCGCTCTCGCTGGTCCATGCGGCGACCGTGGAGAGACCCGAGCTCGAACCTTGGTAGAGATACGCGCGGCCTTCGTCCATCTGGCCGCCGTCGTACGAGTACGCGCCGACGATGACATCGCTGAAGCCGTCGCCGTTCACGTCGCCTGCGGACGCGACCGACCAGCCGTAGAACGCGCTGATCTGATTGCTCTGCGTCGCCCACGCGAACGTCGGCTTGAGGCCGGTCGCCGAGCCGAGGTATACGGCCGCGACGCCTTCGTCCGCTTGGCCGAGCGCGAACAAGTACGCGCCGACGATGACGTCGCCGTAGCCGTCGCCATTGACGTCGCCGGCACTCGCGACGCAGCTGCCGAAGAACGCGCCGGATTGATTGGGTTCGCCCGTCCACGAAGGGCTCGTCACGAGTCCCGAGCTCGAGCCGTGGTACACGAACGCGCGGCCTTCGTTCATCTGGACGTTGTCGTGTCCCTGCGCACCGACGATGACGTCGCTGTATCCGTCGCCGTTGACATCACCGGCACACGCGACCGAGACGCCGAAGCGCGCGGCGGCTTGGTTGGGCTCGGCCGTCCACGCGGCGGTCGTGTCGAGTCCCGTGCTCGATCCGAGGTACACGAACGCGCGGCCTTCGTCGGTTTCGCCGTTGTCGTACTGAGGCGCGCCGACGATGACATCGCTGTATCCGTCGCCGTTCACATCGCCGGCGGTCGCGACGGAGGAGCCGAAGAGTGCGCCGGCTTGATTGCCTTCGGCGGTCCAGGCGGAGCTCGCGGCGAGACCTGCGGCCGAACCTTGGTAGACGAAGGCGCGGCCCTCTTGCGACTCCCCGTTGCTGTAGAACTGTGCTCCGACGATGACGTCGCTATAGCCGTCGCCGTTGACGTCGCCGGCCGTGGCGACGGACGAGCCGAATTCCGCGGCCACTTGGTCGCCTTCGGCGGTCCAAACTGGGATCGCTTCCAGTCCGCTCGCCGATCCCAGGTAGACGAACGCAGCGCCTTCTTGCGTCTCACCGTTGGAGTAGAGCATGGCGCCGACGATGACGTCGCTGTAGCCGTCGCCGTTGATGTCGCCCGCCGTCGAGATCGGGTTCCCGAACCTCGCGGAGACTTGATTGCCTTCGGCGGTCCAAGCTGCGCTCGCGTTCAGGCCGGTGCCCGAACCCAGGTACAGGTAGGCGCGACCCTCTTCCGACTCGCCGTTGCTGTAGCCGAGCGCTCCGATCGCGACGTCGGCGAAGCCGTCCGCATTCACGTCGCCCGCGGGACCGACGGAAGAGCCAAAGTACGCGAACTCTTGATCACCTTCCGCGGTCCAATCCGCGGTCGTGGAGAGGCCGGTGCTCGATCCGAGGAAGAGGTACGTCGCGCCTTCGTCGGTTTCGCCGTTGTCGTAGAGGTACGCGCCGATGATGACGTCGGCGAATCCGTCTCCATCGACGTCGCCGGCCGTCGCGACCGATTGACCGAACTGAGCGTCCGCTTGATCGATCTCGGCTGTCCAATCCGGGCTCGCGGAGAGGCCGGTCGCGGAGCCGAAGTAGACGAACGCACGTCCTTCGCCCGATTCGCCGTTGTCGTAGAGGTACGCGCCGACGATGACGTCGCTGTACCCGTCTCCGTTCGCATCTCCCGCGGTGGAGACCGAGATTCCGAATTGCGCATCGATCTGGTCGCTCGTCGCCGTCCACGCCGGTGTGGCGGACAGTCCGACGGAAGACCCGTGGTACACGAAAGCGGCGCCTTCGTCGCTCTCGCCATCGTCGTACCAGTCCGCACCGACGATCACGTCGCTGAAGCCGTCACCGTTGACGTCTCCCGCGGTCGCGACCGCAATACCGAACTGCGCGCTTGCTTGGTCGATCTCGGCGCTCCAAGCCGCGCTCGCGGCGAGTCCGCTCGCGGAGCCGAGGTACACGAACGCTCGGCCTTCGTCCGCCTCGCCGTTGTCGTAACCAGGCGCTCCGACGATGACGTCGCTGAATCCGTCTCCGTTGACGTCGCCGGCCGTCGCGACGGCATAACCGAAGAACGCACCCATCTGGTCGCCCTCCGCCGTCCAAGCGGGAGCGGTCAACAGTGGGTCGACCGTGAGCGGGTACTTCGCGTTCGTGTCGTCGACGGCGATGCCGATTCCGTGCGGGCTCGGTGCGAGGCGCGCGTCGAGCTCACGTCCGCTCGCGTCGAATGCCAAGAGACCCGTGTAGCGCACGCGCGCTGTGCCGTCGGCGTCGACGAACACGCCCGAGCGCGCGCCCGCGTCGATTCGAAAGCACAAGTCGCCGCCCACTTCGAGACCGATCCAAACCGGACCCGCGCCCGCCGGCGGCCCTGCGATCGTCCAACCTTGCTCGATGCCGCGCTCGTCGTTCATGAACCACTCAGTGAGCGGACCGTGCGCGATCTCGACGCGCTCGTTCTCCGCCGTCACATTCGCAGCCGTCAACTCGAACGAGCTCTCGACGCGGCCGAAGCGCGTCGTTGCGAGCGAGGCGCTCCACTGCGCACTCGCATTACCGATGTCCGCCGTGCGCGCGGTGAGCTCGATCCCGTTGGCCGAGATGCGGCTGCGCAGATCTTGAGCGCGGCTCGGCGCCGACCACGTGCTCGTCGCGCCGTCGACGGGGGAGTAGCGGTACTCCTCGCGCTGGATCCGTTCCGACACGTCCGCGAACCAGTCGGATCGCTCGAGTCCCGGCTGCGCCGCGGACGCCCGACCCTGCTGCGCCGCCGCCGGCGATATCAATATGGAAGGGAGGGCCAGCCAGATCAGGGCAGAGTGGTTCATGGGCAGGGGCTCGAGGGGAGGGGCGGCTCGCGACTCGAGTCGAGCGATGCCCAGTCGAATTGGATCACGGAACCTCGAATCCGGCGAGTTTCGGCGGGCGCTTTCCCGGCGTTAGACGCAAGGATCCAACGCGGGCGGGGGTCTCAGGGTTCCATTCGAGTCGAGGGGTCGCCTGGTATGCCCGCAGTCGAGCTCATGGCCGGGCGCCCGCCCGCGACTCAGCGCTTCCGCTGCAGCGGTCCGACGCGGAGCTTCGTCTCGGTCACGTTGCTCCCGCCGAACGTGACCCACGGCGTCACCGGGAACAGCGGGTTCGTCGTGCGTACGCGGGCGCGCCATCGGTACGCGTGCGCGCGATCGAACGGCGCGTGGAGCGGACCGGCGACGACGAGCGATGCGGTGCCCTCCGAAGGACTCTCCACGAGCTCGTTGAAGAAGAGCGGCGACCCGAAGAACGTCTGCTGCGCGCCCGCGTCGATGCGCTCGCCGTCG
>JANLUN010000604.1:0-4946 GCA_031363505.1 Planctomycetota bacterium
CGGAAGCGAGGCAGAAGGTGGCGAGGATCATGGTTGTTCTGGCGGGAGCGAGACGGAGTTCGGTGGATTCACCCGGCCGAACATAGGCGCGCGACGATCCGCGCGCATTGATCTGCGTCAAGTTCGCGGAGGATTCGTGCGAACCGGAGGCGCGCGCGTCCGTGCTCGAATCCGCGAGAGCGTCTCGGGTGCGATGCCGAGGTACGACGCGAGATGATATTGGGGGACGCGCAGGAGCAGCGCCGGGTTCGTGCGCGCGAGGTCCGCATAGCGCTCCTCCGCGGTCTGCGTGCGAGCCCGCAATTCCGCGTCGAGCTTGCGCACGAGCTCGACCTCGGCTCCGCGGCCCATCAGCTCGCGCCAACAGGGATGCTCGGTCGCGAGCGATTCGAGGAGCGGACGGTCGAAGCGAACGATGACGCTCGGCTCGAGGGCTTCGAGCGAGAACTTCGCCGGCGTGCGCGTCATGTAGGCCTCGTACGCGCCGACGTACCCGCCCTCGAACTCGAAGCCGATGTTGACCTCGCGCTCGTCACCGTGGTGGACCATTCGCAGGAGGCCGCGCTCGAGGAAGCCGAGCCAATCGACGGTCTGGCCCTGGTGAACGAGCGTCTCGCCCTTCGTGACGGCGACGACGCGGAGGCGCGGACGGAGGCGCAGTCGCTCGTCCTCGGGGATCTTCACGAGCGCGTTCAACGAGCGCTCGAGTGCAGTGAAGTCGTGCATCGCGGTTGCACAGGATACCAGCGGTGTACATGAAGGTGCTTCGAGTGCACGCCTTGATCCCCACGGCGATCGCTGCCCGATCCGACGACTTCACGCGGTTCGGACTCGCCTCATGCAATCTCGTTTCATGGTTCGCGAACCGGCGTGGCAGACTGTGCGCTTCCAACCGAAGCGGAGATCTCTCGATGCAAGCACTGCCCCTCCATTGGCTCATCCCCTGCGTGCTCGGCGTTTGCGCGCTGCCGATCGGCTGCGCTCGCCCGTCCCCCGCGAACGAGCCGTCACGCGCGAACCCGCGGCCTGATTCGCCCGTGCACGCGGAGTCGTCCTGGATCGCGTTCGTCGACGAGTTCGTCGAGGCGTACTTCGAAGCCAACCCCACCGTCGCCGTCGAGAAAGGCCGGCACGAGTTCGACGGCGTGCTCCCCGATTGCTCCGAGAGCTCGATCAAGGCCGAGATCGCACGCTTGAAAAGGATGCGCGAGCGCGCGCTCGCGTTCGAAGCTCCGACGCTCACCAAGGACCAGCAGTTCGAGCGCGACTACGTCGTCTCGCGCATCGACAATGATCTGTTCTGGCTCGACGTCGCGAAGGTCCCGTTCCGTAACCCGTCGCACTACATCGAGGTCCTGAACCCGAGCGTCTACGTCGTGCGGCAGTATGCGTCGCCCGAAGTGCGCCTGCGCGCGTTCATCAAGTACGCGGAGTCGGTCGCGCGGGTCGCGCCGAACATCCGCAAGAACCTGCGCACGCCGATGCCGACGACGTACCTCAAGTACGGGATCGCGGGATTCAACGGGCTCGCCGACTTCTATCGCAAGGATGCGCGCTTGGCCTTCGATGGCGTGGGCGATGCGGCCGTGCAGAGAGAGCTCGTGCAATCGAGCGAAGCCGCGGCGGTCGCGCTGGCGTCGATCGCGTCGTGGCTCGAAGCGGAGCTGCCGAGCGGCACGGGGCCCGAACCGCTCGGTCCGGTGCGCTACGCGCAGATGCTCAAGATGACGGAAGGCGTGGAGATTCCCGTCGCTGCGCTCGAAGCGGCGTGCCGCGCCGACCTCGAGCGCAACCTCGCCGCGCTGCGCGCGGAGTGCGAGAAGATTGCTCCCGGCGTTCCCGTTGCGGAGTGCGTCGAGCGCGTCGCCGCGAAGAAACCGAAGGGCGGCGCGGTCGCCGGTGCGCGGGACCACTTGGTCGAGCTCCACAGGTTCGTCGTCGATCACGACATCGTCACAATTCCGGGACCGGAGAAAGCGGAAGTCGCCGAGGCACCCGCGTTCAACCGCCAGAACTTCGCATACATCGAGATTCCAGGTCCTTACGAGAAGAACTTGCCTTCGGTCTACTACATCGCGCCGCCGGATCCCGCGTGGTCGAAGGCGGAGCAAGACGCGTACGTGCGCGGCGACTCGGCGCTCCTCTTCACCTCGGTACACGAAGTGTGGCCGGGACACTTCCTCCAATACGTTCACGCGACGCGCGCGAAGTCGCCGATCGGCCGCTTGTTCGTGGGCTACGCCTTCGCCGAAGGCTGGGCGCACTACTCCGAGGAGATGATGTGGGAGAAAGGACTGCGCGGCGATCCGGAGACGCACATCGGTCAGCTCACGAACGCGCTCCTGCGCAGCGTGCGCATGCTCTCGTCGATCGGCCTGCACACCAAGGGCATGACCGTCGAGCAGTCGGAGCAGATGTTTCGCGAGCTCGCGTTCCAAGACGCCGGCAACGCGCGCCAGCAAGCGTCACGCGGAACGTACGACCCGGGCTACCTCAACTACACGCTCGGCAAGCTCATGATCCGCAAGCTGCGGTCTGATTGGTGCGCGAGCCGCGGCGGTGAAACGGCATGGAAGGAGTTCCACGACACGCTCTTGTCGTACGGAGGTCCGCCGCTCCCGCTCGTGCGGCGCGCGATGCTCCCGGGCAACACAGGACCGGTGCTCTGATGCTGGCGATCCCGTCGATCCCGCTCGTGTTGGCGCTGATCGCGCCGTCCTTGCTGTCATGGCCGCAGGAAACACCGGTGCGCACCGCGCTCTCCGCCGGTGACCTCTTCCACCTCGAGCTCGCGAGCGATCCGCAGATCTCCCCTGATGGATCGCGCATCGTGTACGTGCGCCGCTGGGCCGACGATCACGAAGACCGCTGGCGCGGAAACCTGTGGTGCGTCTCGAGCTCGGGCGAAGATCATCGCCCGCTGACCACGGGCGCGCGCAGCGATAGCTCGCCGCGCTGGTCGCCGGATGGGAGCAAGCTCGCATTCGTTTCCAGCGAAGGCGGCTCCGCGCAGCTGTGGGTGCGCTGGATGGACAGCGGACAATCCGCGCGGCTCACGAACCTCACCGAAGGGCCGGGCAGCCTCGCGTGGTCGCCGGACGGACGTTGGATCGCGTTCACCTCGTTCGTCGAGGAGTCGTCGGAACCGTTCGTGGCGATGCCGCGTGCTCCCGACGGAGCGCAGTGGGCCGCCCCCGCGAAGGTGATCCGGCAAGTGCAATATCGCGCCGACGGCGAAGGCTTCTTGCGCGAAGGGCACACGCAGCTGTTCGTCGTGCCCGTCGACGGCGGAACACCGCGCGCGCTGACGAGCGGCCCGTTCGACGTGCGCGGGCCGTTGTCGTGGGTGCCTGATGGACGCGCGCTCGTGTTCTCGTCGAATCGGCGCGCAGACTCGGACCTCGAACCGAACGACACCGAGGTGTGGGCGGTGACGGTCGAGGACGGGAAGATGCGCGGTCTCACGGACCGGCGCGGGCCCGACGGTTCGCCGACGGTGTCGCCGGACGGCAAGTCGGTCGCGTACGTCGGCTTCGACGACCGTCATCAGGGCTACCAGGTGACGCATGCGTACGTCGTGCCGTTCGAGGGCGGAGCCGCGCGCGACCTGACGGCCGCGATCGACCGCGACATCGAAGGGCTCCAGTGGAATCGCGATGGACGCTCGCTCGTCGTGCACTACACGACGCACGGCGAGACGATGATCGGCAAGCTCTCGCTCGCCGGCGAGCTCACGAAGTTGTGCGGCGACGTCGGCGGCACGGACATCGGTCGGCCGTACGCCTCGGGCTCGTTCAGCGTGTCGAACGCGGGTCACATCGCGTTCACGCACACGACGACGCAGCGTCCGGCGGAAGTTGCGTTGCTCGCGCCGGGCGGCGAACCGCGCGTCTTGACCGCGCTTCACCAAGACATTGCCGCGCAGCGCGAGTTCGGCCGCGTCGAAGAGCTCACCGCGAAGTCGTCGCATGACGGCCGCGAGATCCAAGCCTGGGTCGTCACGCCGCCGGGCTTCGACAGGTCGAAGCGCTATCCGCTGATCCTCGAGATCCACGGCGGGCCGTTCGCCGATTACGGTTCGCGCTTCAGCTACGAGTTCCAGACGTACGCGGCGCGCGGTTACGTCGTGCTGTACTGCAATCCGCGCGGGAGCACGGGCTACGGCGAAGAGTTCGGCAACCTGATTCACCACGCGTACCCCGGGCACGACTACGAGGACCTGATGTCGTGCGTGGACGCGCTGCTCGCGCAAGGCTTCGTCGATGCCGGGCGCATGTTCGTCACCGGCGGCAGCGGCGGCGGTGTGCTCACGGCGTGGATCGTCGGCAAGAACAAGCGCTTCGCCGCCGCGGTCTCGGCTAAACCCGTGATCGACTGGATGAGCCACACGCTCACCGCCGACGTGTACCCGTACTTCGTGAAGTACTGGTTCTCCGGCCCACCGTGGGAAGTGCCAGAGGAGTATTTCGCGCGCTCGCCGCTGTCGCTGGTTGGCAGTGTCACCACGCCGACGATGCTCTTGACCGGTGAACAAGACTGGCGCACGCCGATCTCCCAGGCGGAGGAGTACTACCAGGCGCTCAAGCTGCGCGGCGTCGAGACGGTGCTCGTGCGCATTCCCGATTCGTCGCACGCGCTCGCGGACCGGCCGAGCCAACTGATCGCGAAGGTGCTGCACATCCTCAAGTGGTTCGAGCTCCACGGGGGCGAGCCGGCGGTCGCGAAGCAGTAGTGCGGGGACGAGTGCGCAGGCGCTGCATCGATGGCCTCACGGGGTCCGGCGCAACCCCGGCGGTCTCTGTTAGACTGCTCGCCCGATGTCCATCGAAGACGCTTCCGCGCAGCAGACCGTTCAGTTCTCCGCGCGGCAATTCACGCCGGTCAAGTCGTTCCACTACGTGACCGTCGTCCAGAGCGCGACGATCCACCGCGGAGTTCCCGGCCGA
>JANLUN010000086.1:0-4989 GCA_031363505.1 Planctomycetota bacterium
GATACCAAACAACGACGCTTCGCTCGTGATCCCGTTGTAGGCTTCGACGCTCCGAAGCGTTCGCGCTGGCAGGCGTGAGTTTCGGATGCGCGGCGACTCGCGCGCCGCACTCGTGGGGCTGCCCGGCAGAAGCAGCGCACACGCTCGAATCGAGATCACATGAAGACTCCCGCTCGCGCACAGTTCCTGGGGAAAGTGTCTCTGGCCGCCGTTCTTTTCCTGGCCAGCCAAGCACACGCCAATACCAGCCTCAACGCGGCCGACAAGACCGCAAGCATTTCCCTCTCCGGTGGCGGCCTGTCCGTCTCCTACGTCGGTTGGAACATGAGCGGTGTCCGCTCCGACCGCGCGATCCAGCCGGGTCAAGGCGTGTACTACTTCGAAGGCAAGCGCCTCGCCGGCGTCGGCAACTACGGCTTCGGCATCGCGACCGCGTCGGCGGCGCTCACGAACTACGGCGGCTTCGACACGCAGAGTGTCGGCGTCAGCGTGTCGGGCGGCATCTATTACGGTGGCGTGAACGTCGGCGGCTTCACCTCCGCGATCAACGACACGTACGGCATCGTGCTCGACTACCGCGGCGCGCACCCGGAAGTGCAGCTCATCGCACGCACGGTCGCAGGCGGTCCGGGCGTCGTCATCCGCACCGTCCCGTTGCCGACGATCAGCGAGCCGGTATACGCGCTCGTCTACGGTCAGTCCGCGACGGCTGGCGTGCAACAGACGATCAACCTCGGCAACGATCTCGCCGCCGCGCCGTTCACGTTCGACGCGGTGCAAGCGCTCGCAGCGTGGCGCTATCGCGGCGGTGAAGGCCTCGTGCTCGGATGGAACGAGCCGCCGACGATCGCGATCGATGGCGGCGACCGCACCATCCTCTCCGGTTCGCAGGTGACGCTGAGCGCGATCGCGAGCACGACGAACATCGCGTGGTCCGACAGCGCGAGCTCGGCGACCGGGGCCGGGATCGAGTTCACGCTCGTGCCCGCGACGACCGGCAAGCACACGATCACCGCCGCCGCCACCGGCCAGGAAGGCACGACGAGCAAGTCGTCGGTGATCGTCACGGTCATCAGCGGCGGACACGTCGACTCGGACCGCGACGGTCTCACGTACGACCAAGAGATCGCCGCGGGCACGAATCCCAGCGCGATCGACAGCGACGGCGACCAGCTCAAGGACGGCGTCGAAGTGAACACGCTCGGCACGAACCCGCTCGCGGCCGACAGCGACGCGGACGGCATGCCGGACGCGTTCGAGGTGAAGCACGCCCTCCTGCCGCTGGCGAACGACGCCGCGTCGGACGTCGATGGCGACGGCTTCTCGAACCTCGCGGAGTTCACGGCGGGCACCGATCCGCGCGACGCGAGTTCGTTCACCGGTCACGGAACCGTGCTACTGAACAAGTGGGACAAGGCTCCCTCGGTCGTGCTCTCGAACGACGAAATCGGCGCGGCGTTCCAATCACCCGGGCCGCACGCAGTCCGCTCCGACGTCTCGATCGATCCATTCGGCGGCTGGTACTACTTCGAAGGCCACCGCGAAGTTCCGGCCGGCGACTTCGGCTTCGGCGTCGCGACATCGGCCGAAGCGCTCGACACATTCGGCGGCTCGAGCCTGCAGAGCGTCGGTCTGAGCGCGCTCGGCGCGGTGCGCCACGGCAACTCCATCGTGAGCCTGTTCAGCGCCGCGCAGAGCTCGGCCTGGTACGGAGTCGCGATCGACTACAGCGGCGCGCACCCGGTCGTCCACGGGATCGTCGACCAGAACGGAACGCCGTTCCTCCTCCCGCCGGTGACGATGTTCGCGGTCTCGGCACCGCTCCACATCTTCGTGTACGGCGAGCCGTCCGGAGTCGGCGCGCAACAGACGATCAACGCCGGCGCGGATCCCAAGACGAAGCCGTTCCACTTCGCGGCGCACTATCTGCTCTTCACCGCCGGTCGATTGGGAGCGGAGTTCATGGGCACCGGCTTCGGTCCCGAGCATGCGTACGCGGGACGCGAAGAGGCGGAGCAGCACGATCCCGTCGTGCTCGTGAAGGAAGCCGGGACGAACGCCGAGATGATCCTCGCGCCGGACTCACTGGGCGCGAGCTACGTCACGAACCACAAGAGCGCGATCCGTGCCAACACCGGCATTATCGGCGAGTTCCGCTACTTCGAGACGCAGCGCCACATTGCTCCGATCAACATGGGCCAAGGGCTGATTACCGCTTATCCGCCGATCAATCCCTACTGCTGCGTGTCGAGCTCGCCGGAGAACGCGCCGCCCTCGATGTCGATCAACTCGCTGTCGGGCATCTGGAAGAACCTCGTCTTCCAGCAGAACTACGACAACGCGAACACGACCTACGGCTTCGCGGTCGACTACCGCGGCACGCGCCCCATTGTTCACGTCATCATCGGCGGCGCGGTCGCGCGCACGATGACACTGCAAGACGTCTTCACGCCGCTCTTCCCGATGCTGTACGGCAACCCGACCGCGCCGCAGCTCGCGAACTCGGTCAACTTCGGCGCGAAGCCGTTCGCGTACGACGCGCGGACGATCCTGCAAGCCGCGGGCGTCGACGTCAGCCAGTTCGTCACGGGCTGGGGTGATGCGAACCGGCCCGAGAATCTGCCGGTCTCGCTCGCAGGCATCTCGATCGCGAGCGCGAGCACGACGGTCGCCGTCGGTCTCGGCGCTTCTCTCACCGCGACGGCGACCGAAGTCGACGGGAACGATCTCTCGAACGCAGTCACTTGGACCGACGCCTTGGGTTCGGCCTCGGGCGCCGGTGCTGGCTTCGCGGTGAACACGAACCTCGTCGGTGCGCACAACGTCACGGCGACGATCATCGACGCCGACGGCAAGTCGCACGCGGCGCAGCTCGTCATCAATGTCGTCGACGTCGACACGGACGGTGACGGGCTCTTCGATTCGCAGGAGCTCGCGCTCGGCACGAATCGCAACCTGGCGGACACCGACTCCGACGGGATGAGCGACAAGTACGAAGTCGACCACTCCTTCAACCCGCTGGCGAACGACGGCGGCCTCGACGCGGATGGCGACGGCTTCACGAACTTCCAAGAATCGGTAGGCGGATCCGATCCGCGCGCGGCGAGCTCGTACCCCGGTCAACCGAACCTCACGTTCCTAAGTGCGACCGACAAGCACTCGTCGGTCGTGCTCTCTGCGGACCGTTTGGGCGCGCGCTTCACCGGCTACGGCAACAACGCGGTGCGCTCCGATCGCGCGGTGGCGCCGGGCTCGGGCTTCTTCTACTTCGAAGGCCGCCGCAACATCGCGAAGGGCAACTTCGGCTTCGGCATCGGCACAGGGGCGACGTCGCTCACGGTTCCGCCGGGCAGCGACTCGACGAGCTTCGGTGTCAACGCGCTCGGCTTCGTGTGGGCGAATGGTGCGTGGTCAGGCAATCTCGGCGGCGAGCAGAACACGTACGGCATCGCGGTCGACTACCGCGGTGCGTACCCGACGGTCTACGTGATCACGAGCAACGTGGTCGATGGTCCGGGCGCCGTCGTCAAGACGCTCGCGATGCCGACCGTCAACACGCCGGTCTACATCATGGTCGGCGGCTTCGCGCTGACGAGCGGCATCCAGTCGACGATCAACGCGGGCAACAATCTCCTCGCGCAGCCGTTCGCATTCGACGCCAAGCTCGCGCTCGCGAACGCGGGAGTCGCTGGTGCGAACCAAGTCGTGCTCGGTTGGAATCCGCCGGTCCCCCTGCCGACGGTCGACATCGCGAACAGCGCGCTCACCGTCTTGCAGTTCGGCTCGCTGAACCTGTCCGCGACCGCACTGAACCTGCAGGGTCAGAACATCACTTCGACGATCGTGTGGACGGTGAACGGCAGCGCCGTGACCGGCACGGGTTCGTCGTTCAGCGTGCCGACGAACGTGATCGGCGTGCGCACGGTCACGGCGACCGCGACCGACCTAGCGGGCCGTCACGGCGTCGATCAGGTTCAGATCGAAGTGCTCGACACGGACAGCGACGGCGACGGCTTGTGGAACGGCCAAGAGGCCGCGCTCGGCACGAACCCGAACAATCCCGACAGCGACGGCGACGGTCTGCCCGACGGCTTCGAATTCGCGAAGGGTTTCAACCCGCTCGTGTTCGACTCGCACCTCGACGCGGACGGCGACGGATACACGAATCTGCAGGAGTACCTGGTCGGCACGGATCCGAAGTCGGCGAGCGACTTCCCGGGCATGCCGAACACCACGTTCCTCAGTGCGACGGACAAGCACGCGTCGGTCGTGCTCTCAGCCGACCGGTTGGGCGCGCGCTTCACCGGCTACGGAAACAACGCGGTGCGCTCCGATCGCGCCGTGACGCCGGGCTCGGGCTTCTTCTACTTCGAAGGCCGCCGCAACATCGCGAAGGGCAACTTCGGCTTCGGCATCGGCACGGCGACGACTTCGCTCTCGACTCCGCCGGGCAGCGACACGACGAGCTTCGGTGTCAACACGCTGGGCTTCGTGTGGGCGAACGGCGCCTGGGCCGGCAACCTCGGCGGCGATCAGAACACGTACGGCATCGCGGTCGACTACCGCGGCGCGTACCCGACGGTCTACGTCATCACGAGCAACGTGATCGATGGTCCGGGCGCCGTCGTCAAGTCGCTGGCGATGCCGACCGTCACCTCGCCGGTGTACATCATCGTCGGCGGCTTCGCGCTGACGAGCGGCATTCAGTCGACGATCAATCCGGGCAACGACTTGCTGACGCAACCGTTCGCGTTCGACGTGAAGAAGGCGCTCACGACCGCCGGAGTCGCCGGCGCGAACCAAGTGATCCTCGGTTGGAATCCGCCGGTGCCCGCGCCGGTCGTCGACATCGCCAATGCGCCCGCGACGACGACGCTCGGTGCGTCGCTCACGCTCACCGCCACGGCGCTCGACCTCTACGGCAACAACCTCGGCGCGCTGCTGCGCTGGACCGACAGCGCGAGCGCGTCCACCGCGACCGGCGCGAGC
>JANLUN010000651.1:0-4556 GCA_031363505.1 Planctomycetota bacterium
CGGCGTGCCCGAGCTCAGCGCTTCGAGCACCACGAGCCCGCACGAGTCGCGCCAACTCGGCAAGACGCACAGGTCCGCGGCCGACGCGAGCGCGACCGGATCGACTTCGGGCGCGATCGTGATGCGACTCGGATCGAGCCCTGCGTCACGCGCGTGACTCATCCAAGGAGCGCGCTCGCGCGGTCCGGCGACCAAGAGCCGCCACGGGCGCGTCTGCAGCGGAACGAGCGCATCGATGAGCTGCGGAAGACCTTTGAGCACCGCATTGCGCGCGCCGAGCGTCAGGAGCGGCGTGCGCTCGTCGATCTCGAGCTCCGCGCGCAGCCGCGCGCCCGCACGCGCTCGCTCGCGCGGATGGAATCGCTCGGTGTCGACGCCGTTCGGCATGAGGCGCAGTCGCTCGGCCGCGCCTGGATACAGCTGCGTGAACTCCGTCTGCACGAGCTCCGACACGCACGCGACGCGCCGAGCACCTCCATCCGCGACGACCTCCCGCTCGAGATCGAGAAACACGCGGTGGCGACCCGTCGGCCGCACCTCCGCTGGATCGAGCAGCGATCGCGCGCGCGCGCAGCGCACGCCGTGCAGCGCGGCCCAGTGACTCCCGCCGTGCGGCCAGTAGAGATCGACGCGCGGCACGTGGCGCACGCCGATCGTCACGTCGCAGCGTTCGCTTTCGGCGGCGAGAACGAGCGCCTCGCCGAGTCGCCGCTCGGCCGTGCCGCGCGTCTCGAGGCGCCAACGGCCTGATTTCACGGCGTGAAACGTTCCGGGCGGCGGCAGGGTCGCCTCGCGAGCGAAGACGTGCACGTCGAAGCGTCGCTCCGCGAGCCAGCGCGCCAGGTCGTCGAGCGCGCGCTCCGCGCCGCCGCGATCCGGTTCCCAGCGGTCGATCAGGATTCCGACTTTCAACGTGTCCGAGTGCTCACTCATTGGCGCGCAGTGTATGCGCGGAGGCTACGATCGCACGTCTATGCGCGTCGGGTTCGACGTCTCGCCACTCCACCGACCGCATCCGCGCGGTCTGGTTCGCATCACGCGCGCGCTCGTGGACGCGCTCGAGCGACGCGGCCGGATCGAGGTCGTGCGACTGGCGCCGCCGGACGGAGCACGGCTCACCGCCTGGCGACAGATGGAGCTGCCGCGGCTTGTGCGGCGCGAAAAGCTCGCCGGGATCCACTCGTGCGTGTCGGCCTTCCCGATCCGCGGCAGCGGGCGGCGCGTGCAGACGATCCACGAGCTGCCGTGGCGACACGGCGTGGGCGAGAACGCCGACCTGCGGCACCGCGCGTGGGCCGCGTTCGGTCCGTGTCGTGCGGACGCGGTCATCACTGCGACGGAGTTCACGCGGCGCGAGATTTCGGCGCGCCTCGTATTCGGACGATCGAAGATCCGCGTTGTGCCGTGGGGCGTCGGTCCGCCGTTCGCGGACGAACCCGAGCTCGGATGCGTCGACGAGGTCGTGCTCGGACGTTATCGACTGCCTCAGTCCCCGCTCGTTCTGTGCCTCGGCGCCGTGCGTCCGAAGAAGAACCTCGCGGCGATCGTCCGCGGCCTAGCGGAACACCTGCGACGCGGCGGCGACCCCGTGCAGCTCGTCGTCACCGGCGGCGACACACCGCAGCTGCGCAAGGATCTCGGGCTCGTCGCGCGTCTCGGACTCTCGCGCTTCGTGTCGACGCCCGACTCGATCGACGAGGCCGATCTTCCGTCGCTCCTGCGGCTCGCGAGCGCGGTCGCGGTGCTCTCGCACTCCGAAGGCTTCGGCTTGCCGGTCCTCGAGTCCCTGGCCTCCGCGACGCCCGTAATCGTCGCGCGTGCGAGCGCGATGGCCGAGGTCGCGGGCGACGTCGGCATCGCGGTCGATCCGGATGATCCGGCGTCGGTCGCGAACGGACTCGAGCGTGCGTTGCGAGAGCGCGAGTCGCTGCGCGGGCCTCTCGCCGCTCGCGCGCGCGAGTTCACGTGGGATCGCACCGCGGAGAAGACCGAGGCGATCTGGGAGAGCTTCGCGTGAGCGCCAAGGATCTCGCCGGCGGCGCACGCGCACCGCGCGTGCTCGTGCTCGGCAGCGTCCTCGGACAGCCGATGGGCGGCGTGCGACGACACAACGCCGAGCTCTTGCCGCGTCTCGCGCGCCTTCTTGCAGAACGCGGCGGAGCGCTCGCTGTGCTCGAAGGTAGGGCCCCCATCGCGTTTCCGTTGCCGGACGGTGTCGCGCGGATCGCGACGCGCGTTCCTGCCGGACCGCCGGTCGTGCGCGCGACTTTCGAAGGACGCGCGCTGCGCCGCGCGCTCGAACAAGCCGCGCATGCGGGACACCCGTTCGATCTCGTGCACACCGCGCATCTGCCGGTTCCGGCGAGCATTCGCGTGCCGTTCACGCTGACGATCCACGATCTGCGGCACGTCGATCCGGCGCACTCGAGCGCTCCGCGTCGCGCGATCGCTCGGCGCGCGATCGGCGACGCGGTCACACGTGCGGCGCGCGTGATGACCGTCAGCGAGAGCGTGCGCGACGAGCTCGTGCGCCGCTTCGCGGTGGATGCGACGCGCGTCCATGTCGTCTCGAACGCCGCGGACCACTTCGTTCCGCTGCCGCGCAAGCCGCAGCACGATGCCGCGTTGCTCTGCGTCGGTCACATCGAGCCCCGCAAGAACCTCGCGCTCGTGATCCGCGCGCTTGCGACAGACCCGTCGTTGCCGCGCCTCGTGCTCGCCGGAGCTGCCAAGGGACGCGAGGGCGAGAAGCTGGCGAGGCTCGCCCGCGCTCTGGGCGTCGAGCGCCGCGTCACGTTCCTCGGATCGTTCGAGGAGCGCCGACTGCCGCGCCTCTACTCCGATGCTGCGTGCGTGATCTTGCCGTCTCGCATCGAAGGGTTCGGCATCGCCGGGCTCGAGGCGCAGCGCGCACGCGTGCCGCTGTGCATCGCGCGAACCCCGAGCTTGATCGAAGTCGTCGGCGAGGGAGTGCCGTCGTTCTCGGCCGACGATCCCGCGGAATGCGCGCGTTGCATTCGAGCGGCGATGGCACGCTCGGCCGGGGAGCTCGACCGCGACGCGGAGCGTGCGGCGCGATTCACGTGGGACCGTTCAGCCGCTGCGTGGCTCTCGGTCTGCTACGCCGCGCTGACCTGAGGCTCGAACGCGCGAGCGCGCGCGGGTTCGAGAAGATCCAGCGTCCGCTCCACGTCGTCCGGGTCCACGGTGAAGCTGTTCTCCTTCGGCGTGCCGACGACGAACCCGTACCGCAGTCCGAGCGCGTCGGTGTAGTCCTTGTAGAGATTGTTGAAGCGGAACGGCGACTGGATGTTCACGAGCGCTCCGCCGTCGCGCAGCGTGAGGATCGACGGCGCCATCTGGCTGCCCTCGAGTCCGATGACGACCGGCGCCCCGCTCAGCACCTTGTGCAGCGCGTCGACGGTCATCGTCTCCGGCTCGACGATCGCGAAGCCGCGCCGCGCGAGTCGCTCCTCCGTGCGGTCGGGGTCGAGCCAGCCGCGCGGCGTGGCGCTCTTCCCTTGACGCACGAAGACACCCGGCGCGGAGCTCTTCGGCCCGTACGCCGCCACACGCTTTCGCAAGATCTGGTAGCGACGGCGGCGGTGCTCGTTCTGCCCGATGTCTTGGAAGACGAGGAGCTCGCGGAAGCGCGCGGTTGCGAGCGGCTGCGCGTCGAGGTGCAGCACCGTTTCCCAACCCGCTTGGTGGATCCATGGCGTGCGGGCCGTCGCGATCGGCGGCGCGAACTCGCGCGCGAGGAGGTTCAGCGTCGAATCGTCCTTGAGCCAGTGGCCGAAGTATCGATTGCCCGTGTACGAGACGCACAACGCACCCAGGTCGAGCTCGTGCACGGTCGCCGGCCCGACGAGCGGCGGACGCGTCCGTGCGAGAACCATTCGGGCGCGGCGCGCGTACACGCAGCCGTGGAGCAGCCGCGCGTCCCTGATCACGTGAGCGAGCGTCGGCGCGTGCTCGACTTCCACCTCGGAGATCCGCGCGATCTCGTGCGCCATGTTCGACTCGTCGTGCGAGGCGACGACGCGCTCGAGTTGGTTCGGCAAGAAGAACGCGGCCTTGCGGCGCTCGCGCATCCCGCGTCCGATCACGAAGCTCCGCACGGCGGCGGCTTCGATGTTCGGCTGCGCAAGTCGAAAGGCCTGCGTGAACCGGTGGATGAGGGGAGCGAGCTCCATGCGTCTGCCGGGCGGAAGGCTTCTCCTTCGTGCGCCGGGACCGGCGGTCTTGAGGAAAGCGCGACGATCGCGGCTGCGGACGCCTACCCGTCCGTGCCAGACAGCTCGGAGTCGCTCCCGGGAGCGCGCTCCTTCAGGAAAAGCGTGCCCTTGAACGCGGCGAAGAAAAGTCCCGCGGCGACGAGCGCGGCGAGACCGTAGAGACCGAGCCGCGCCCACACGGGGAGCTGCGACAACTCGGCGTTGAAGACGCCGTCGCGTTGCGCAACGCGTTGGTACTGGAGCACGGGACGCGATCGATCGACGGTCGAGGGCGCGCGCGGCGCGGACGCGGCTCCCAGCGCGGGCGGGCGTTGCGGC
>JANLUN010000670.1:0-1072 GCA_031363505.1 Planctomycetota bacterium
CGAGCGCGGCCGCGCGTTGCGCAAAGCCTTCGTGCCGCGCGCGCGCGACGAGAAAGGCGAGTGGCTGCTGCTGTCGGCCGACTACAGCCAGGTCGAGCTGCGCGTGATGGCGCACCTGTCGCAGGATCCATCGCTCGTGCGCGCGTTCGCGGAGGGCCGCGACATCCACGCGTCGACCGCGGCGATCATCTTCGACGTCGACGAGTCTGCCGTGACGCGCGAGATGCGCAGCCGTGCCAAGGCGATCAACTTCGGTCTCCTGTACGGCATGGGACCCGGGCGCCTCGCGCGCGACACGAACCTCACCGTCGTCGAAGCGCGCCAGTTCATCGACCGCTACTTCCAATCGTTCCCGAAAGTGCGCGAGTGGATCGATCGCACGCTCGAGCAAGCGCGGCGCGACGGCTACGTCGAGACGCTGCTCGGTCGCAGGCGCCGCTTCCCGGACATCAACTCCGAAGATTCACGGACGCGGTCCTTCGCCGAAAACGCCGCCGTCAACACGCCCGTGCAAGGCTCGGCCGCGGACGTGATCAAGCGCGCGATGATCGTGCTCGAGAAGCGACTCTGCGACTCGACGCTCGCGGGCCGGATGCTCCTGCAGGTGCACGACGAGCTCGTCCTGGAACTCCCAGAGCGTGAGCTCGAAGCCACCCGCGAGCTCGTTCGCGAGTGCATGGAGGAAGCCGTCCCTCTCACCGTTCCGCTCAGGGTAGACTTCGGTCACGGACGGAACTGGCTCGAGGCACACGGGTAGGGCGCTCGCCGGGCCTTGTGCTGAGCTCGCGCGACCCCAGCGCGCCGAAGATCGCTCGGATCGAGCACGGGCGGTCTGGCGGAGTAACGGGCTTGTGATAACGTCGTCAGGGCACTGTCCCCCAATCTACGTAGCGCTGCCGACTCCGAGGGTACGTACATGGTTGCCTTGGCCCCCGAACGACCGCACGAATTCCTCTCCTTATTGATGCTCGCAGTCGTCCTCGCTGGCGCGAGTGCGTCGGCGCAGAGCGCATCGGGTGGCGCGTCCGCGGAGCAGGATCCCAAGTCTCACGCGCCGTTTCGCGTGCTCGAC
>JANLUN010000708.1:0-3370 GCA_031363505.1 Planctomycetota bacterium
GCCGTCGTCGGCTTCCATCGTTTCGATGACCGTGATCGTGAGGCAAGATTCGTCCGACGTGCGCGTGACCTCGAACACCTTGTCGTCACGCACGCGATCACGTGAATCCAGCTTGTCGTGGAGCAGGATCAGACGGCCGAACGGGTTGCAGCTGCCCGTTCGATCGACGAGACCCCACGCTCGTGAGCCTGCGACGACGGTGACGTCCTCGGGAAGCGCAGCGGCCAGCTTGGACGATTCGCTCGCGAGCTCGATCGGATTACCTCTCGTGCGGCCTCGCACCCGTCGCGTCGTGCCTGCTGGACTGCGCTCCCACCGCGCTGGAGAGGTAGACTTCAAGCCCGTGAACATCGCGGGCCGAAAGTGCAGTTCATCGCTGTCCCACGAGGCCGCCGGGATACCCACGTGAGTCGATCTCGAGTCGAACGACTGATCAGCGCCTTCACGGACGACGGCGACAAGACGTTTTTCGAGTCCGCGGACTTTCCCTGGATCGCTGAGCTCGAGGAAGGGACCTCCGAGATTCGCGCGGAGCTCGATGCGCTGCTCGTGCACCGCGACCAGATCCCGAACTTCCAGGAAATCTCTGCCGACCAGGCCCGCCTGACCGAGGGCGATCAGTGGAAGACGTTCTTCCTGTACGGGTTCGGGCACCGGATCGACGCCAACTGCGCGCGCTGTCCACGGACGACCGAGCTCCTCGGGCGCATCCCGAACATGAAGACGGCGATGTTCTCGATCCTCGCGCCGCGCAAGCACATCGCCGAACACCGCGGCGTCTACAAAGGCATCTTGCGGTATCACCTCGGGCTCGTAATCCCCGAACCGAACGGGCAGTGCCGCATTCGCGTGGGAAGTGACGTCCGTTCGTGGGCGATGGGAAAGAGTCTCGTCTTCGACGACAGCCATCCGCACGAAGTGTGGAACGACTCCGACGAGCACCGCGCAGTGCTCTTCGTCGACTTCGTGCGACCGCTCCCGTTTCCGATGTCGTGGCTGAACCGATTCGTCATCTGGCAAATCTCGAGGACGCCGTTCGTGAGGAGCGCCATGCAAGCGGCGCGTGAGAACCGGCCCGTCGCCGACTACTGAGAGTGACGGTCGTCTCGCGGACGGCTTCAGCGCGCTCGAGTTCTCGATCGCTCGGCGCTGTCGACGATCGCCGCCACGAGCGCCGGATACGCGTAGCCGGCACGCGCTGCCGCAAGCGCGAATCCGGCGTCCGGCGAGAGGTCGGGATTGGCATTGACGTCGATTACAAACGGTCGTCGAGCCGCATCGATGCGCAGGTCGACGCGTCCGTAGCCGGAGAGTCCCAGCACGCCAAATGCGGCGCGCGCGACCTCTTCGATGCGCGCGCGCTCGGTCGGACTCAAGTCGCGCGCCGCGATGACCTTCGTCAGTGCCCAGTCACGGCTCGTGTCGATCCACTTGCCCGCGTAGGACACGATGCGCGGCATGTCTGGCGGAAACTCCGAGTAGTCGATCTCGGAGAGCGGAAGCACCTCGAGTCCGCACGACGTCTCGAGCAGTCCGACGTTGATCTCGCGGCCGTCGATGAACTCCTCCGCCAGCGCGGGTTGCGAATAGTGCTCGATGATGTAGCGCGCGCGGGCGCGAAGAGCGTGCTCGCCCCGAACGACGCTCTCGGACGCGATGCCGTGGCTCGCGTCCTCGCGCGAGGGCTTGACGATCGCGGGAAACGGCAGTCCGCCGAGCGCCTCGTCCCCCACCGTGAGCACCATGTTGCGCGGAACAGGGATCCCGCGCGCCGCGAGCAACGCTTGCGTGATCGGCTTCTCGAGACATAGCGTCGTCGTGCGAGGCGACGAGCCGGTGTAGCAGAGTCCGCGCAGCTCGCACAGCCAAGTGAACGCGGGTTCGGAGCGCGCATCGCCGCCGATCGCCTCGACGAGGTTGAACACGAGGCCTTCGGGCAAGGTCTCGACGCGCTTGAGCGCGGCGCGACCGTCCGAGGGCAGCGCACACAGCTCGACGGCGTGTCCGAGCTCGCGCAACGCGCCCGCCACGGCGTGAGCGCAGTCGACGACGCCTCGCACGGCGATCGAATCCTGCGCGTCCCCGCTCGCGAGCGACGCATCGTCGTTGTAGACGACTGTGATGCGCGTCATCGCACGCCGAGCCGAGCACACGCTTCGGCCACGACCGACGAGATCAAGTCGTCGTACGTACGCCCCAGCTGTTTCCACAGGAGCGCGAGATCGCTCCAGCCCGGCGCGATCCCCGGCAGCGGATTGGCCTCGATGAACTGGGGCGCGCCGTCGCGGCCGGTCCGCACGTCGACGCGCGCGATGTCGCGGCAACCGAGCGCGCAGTACGCGCCCAGCGCCACCGCTTCGATCGCGGCGATTTCGCGCGGCGTTCGTCGCGGCGGGACGGCGTACTCCATCTCCGATTCCCAATCGGAGCTGCGTTTGATCTCGAGCGAGTACACGAACTCTGCCGTCGCAACCTTCTTCGGGATGATCTCCATCGCAGCGACGACGCGCGCGCCGGCGCCGGCGCCGAGGATCGCGACCGTGAACTCCGGACCGCTGCAAAACTCCTCGACGAGGACCGGCTCCGCGTAATCGCGGAGGAGCTTGCCGATTCGTTCTCGGAGCGCCGCTTCGTTTTCGAGCTTCGAGTTGCGGCGGATCCCCATGCTCGAGCCCTCGAACAGCGGCTTCGCGAACAGCGGATACTCGAGTGACACCGACTCGAGATCACGCGCGTTCTCGATGACGGCGAAACGCGGCGTCGGAACGCCGAAGCTCTGCGCGATCCGTTTTGCCGCGCCCTTGTCGAGCGAAAGCGCCATCGTCAGCGGATCGGAGTGCGTGTACGCGACGCCCAGCATCTCGCACACCGCCGGCACGTGCGCCTCGCGTGAGCGCGAACCGCGTCCCTCGGCGATGTTGAACACGAGGTCCGGGGGAGCCTCCAGCACGGCCGCGAGGAAATTCCGGCCGCCGCCGAGCCGCTGGACCTCGTACCCGTGCACGGTGAGCACGCGCTCGATCGCATCGACCGTCGCGGGCGAGTCGTACTCCTCGAGCGCGTCCTCGGGGCCGGTTCGCGCCGCCCCGTCGAAGTCTGACTTGAGGTCGTACGCGATTCCGATCTTCATTGAGATTCGAGCGGGTGGCGCGGAACTTTACCGACCTCCGAGCTCACCAGCTAGTACCTCAAAGCGCGCGCGGCGGACGGCGCCCGACCGGTATCTCGCTCCCAGACGTGCTGCTATCCTGGTCGAACGATGGCTGGTTCCGAGAAGGACATGTACGACGTGGCGATCATCGGCGGCGGACCGGGTGGCTCGACGACCGGCGCGATGCTGCGGTGCTACGACAAGGACCTGAAGGTCCTG
>JANLUN010000749.1:0-10725 GCA_031363505.1 Planctomycetota bacterium
GATCGACTTCGTGGCCAACGTCAGCCATGAATTGCGCACGCCGCTCGCCGCCGTGATGGGAGCGCTCGAAACGCTCGCGGCGCCCGAGCAAGATCCGCAGACGGTGACGCGCTTCCTCGACATCGGGAGCCGCAACGCCGCGCGCTTGCAAGCGATCGTGTCGGACCTGCTCGATCTCTCGTCGATCGAAGCGGAAGGCGACCAGATGCCGCTCGAAGCAACGCGCGTGTTCGCCCCGCTGCGCGCGGCCTCCGCGGCGCTCGCTGGCGCCGCCGAAACGAAAGGCGTGCGGCTCGAGATCGCGCCGGCCCCGGCGTATCCCGTGCTCGTCAACGCGAACAGCCAGCGCCTCGAGCAGGCGTTCACGAACCTCCTGGAAAACGCGATCAAGTACACGCCGGCCGGCGGCCGCGTGAGCGCGCGTGTCGTCGAGCACGGCGACGAAGTACAGATCGAGGTCGCCGACACCGGGATCGGGATTCCGACCGCCTCGCTGCCGCGCGTGTTCGAGCGCTTCTACCGCGTCGACCGCTCGCGATCCCGCGAGATGGGCGGCACGGGCCTCGGCCTCGCGATCGTCAAACACGTCGTGCGCGCGCACGGCGGTCAAGTCGACGTCGCGAGCGTCGAGGGCGCGGGATCGACGTTCACGATCACGCTCCCGAGGCTCGCGCAGACGACGGCCTGATCGCGTTAGACTCGTACTCTCACTCCCTCCCGATTTCCCTCGCCACCACCGATGTCCAAACAAACTCGTGAAGACTTGACCGAGCTCACCAAACAGATCCTCCACATCGGAGGCCTGGTCGAGAAAGCCGTCGACAAGTCGCTCGTCGCGCTTCTCGACCGCGACGCTCGGCTCGCGCGCGAGGTCATCGAGGGCGACAGCGTCGTCGACAACCTCGAGAACGAGGTCGAGGAGATGTGCCTCGACATTCTCGCGCTGCGACAACCCGTCGCGCGCGACCTGCGCTTCATCACGGGGATCATGAAGATCAACTCCGATCTCGAGCGCATGGCCGATCTCGCGGTCAACATCGCCGAGCGCGCGGAAGTGCTCGCCGACGTCCCGCCGCTGCCGTTCCGTCCCGACGTGTCGCGCCTCGCCGCGCTGGCGAAGCGGATGGTGCGCGACGGCCTCGACGCCCTAATTCGACTCGACGCCGCGCTCGCGCTGCGCACCTGGAAGGCGGATGCCGAGGCCGATCGGCTGTACCGCGAGCTCGTCGGCGAGGCGATCCAGTTCATGCGCGAGCACCCGGATCGGATCGGCGACGTGATGCACCTCGTCGCCGCGCTGCGCAACCTCGAACGTCTCGCCGACCACGCGACGAACATCGCCGAGGACGTGATTTTCGTCGTCAACGGTCGGATCGTGCGCCACCACATGATCGAGTTCAGCGAGACCGAAGGCGGCGATCCGTCGATCCCGCCGGCGCCGATCGCGCCGGTGAAGCGCTAGGTCGAGCGGCGTCCTTTCAACCGCGCTTCTCGCTCATGAGCGCGAGAAGATTTCGATCCGGATCGCGAAAGAACGCCATCCACAGCTCGTGGTCGGGCAGCTTCGCGACGAGATGCGGCTTCGCCTCGAATGCGACGCCGCGCGCGACGAGCGTCTCGAACGCCGCCTGTAGATCGTCGACCTGGTAGTAGAGGACGGAGGCGCCAGTTGCGCCAGCCACCTTGGCCGGTGCGTCGAGCATCAGCCGCACACCGGCGCAATCGAAGAAGCCGAGTCCTGGCGGAGCTCGAAACAAGAAGCGCATCCCGAGCGTGTCGCGGTAGAACGCGATCGCGCGGTCGATGTCTCCGACGGGGACGGAGATCTGTCCGATACGAGCGAGCCCGAAGCTGAGATTGGTGGAATCCTTCATCGCGAACTTTCTCCTGCGTCGAACGACTTGAGCAACCGGGCGGGCGCCCGCCGTCGCCACGCTTCGCGGAGCAATGCGACGAGCACACTCTGATCGACGCTCGCCAGCTGAACGCGCACACCCGCGAGCTTCTTCCCCCACCACAGCTCCTCGCACGCGTCCGGTGCGGTACCGACCGCCATGTCGATCTCGTCGGCCGCGAGCATCACGTGAACGTGATCCTTGTCCGGCAGCGTCGCGAAGATCTTCTTCGCGACACGAAACGACGGAAAGCCATGGTGGTCTTCCTCCGTGGTCTCGGGAAACGAGAGCGCCAGTCGACGAACCGTGGAGAGTCGCACCATGCGTCGTAATGGTCTTCAGCGACGCATCATCTCCCAGGACGGAATCTCGGTCGCGCCGCACCAAGCTTCTCGCGCAGCTTCGCGCCGAGCTCCTTCAAGGCCGCTTCGTCCGCGTCTGCTGCCGGAGCCGATTCCCCGAGCAACGGTGCCGCTTCCGCGAGCCGCCCGCGCGCTTCCGCGATATCTTGTTCGTCGAGCGCGACGTCGGACGCGATCGCGAGCGACTGCGCGAGCGTCTTCCGACTGTCCTCGGAATCGTCGATTGCGACCGCGCGCTCGGCGGCACGGATCGAGACGTCGAGATAGCGCTTCATCTCCACACGCTCACTTCGCCCTTCGGCACGGAGCGCCTCACGCAGCTCGCTGTCGGCGATCCAACGCGCCCACGTCGCGTTCTTCGGATCGGCCTTCTCGAGCGCCGCGAGCAACTCCAGCGGATCGACGGGACTCTTCGCGCCGCGACGCAGCTCGAGCGAGTAGTCGAGCAAGTCGACGGCTTCGCGCTCGAGCCCGTCGCGCAGACCGGCGACCGCGGGACGGATCGCGATGGCCTCAGGAAGACAACGCGAGGCTTCCTCACGCCGGCCGGCGAGGATGTGCGCGAAGCCGCGGCCGAGCGCGCACATCGCCAGATAGTGCACCGTGGTGTCCTGAAACTGCGGCGCGAGCTCGAGAGCTCGGCGAAACCGCTGTTCGGCCGATTGATAAGCCGCAATCGCCTCGTCCGGTTGTTCGCGGCGACGTGCATCCTCCGCGTGCAACACGTGCGCGTACCCCGCGTGCCACGCACACGCGCCCGAGTTCTGATTGCGATCGAAGAGCCACTCGGCCTTGATCGGGATCAGGTCGACGCGACCGGCGTTCCAGAGCGCCGAGTTCATCGCTTGCCGCAAGACGTCGGACTCCGGCACGCGCGTCGCGCCTTCTTGCAACGCAGCGAACTCGTCGCGCTTCGCGCCGAGCGCGCCGAGGAAGCTCGCGTAACTCTGCCAATCGGTCTCGTCGCCGAGCGGACTCGCTGCGACGACGCCGAGCGCCCAGGCTCCGGCCGCGATGCTCATCTGCTCGACGTTGGCGCTCATCTGCGCGCGCTTCGAGATCAAACGCCCAGCGGCGTCGCCGTACCAACGCAGCGCTTCGATTCGCTCCGGTGGATTCGCGAGCGCAATCGCCAGCCGCGCAGGATCGTCGAGTCCCGGCAAGCTGGACTTCCGGGACATCACGTCGAGCGCGCGCTCCGCCAGCGTTTGCTGCTCCTCGAAATCGGAGCGGTAGTACGCCGTGCGCGCGCGGTCGAGATAGAGCGACGCATCACCGGGCAGCGCCTGGGAAGCTTGCGTCAACCACTTGCGCGCATCCTCGAGGAAGAACTGCGTGCCGGGTGCGTTTGTCTCCGCTTTGCTCTGCGCGAGCGCGAGTGACGCGCGACCAAACGCTGCCTGCGTGTTCGGGTCGTCCGGTTTTCGTCCGAGCTCCACCTCGAGCTCGGCCAGACGCCGTTCGAGCTCGTCCATCGCGGGAAGAGGATCCTTCGGACGCAGGGTCCGCTCGCCCGACTGCGTGACGAAGTGAGCGAACGCGAGCATCGAGCGCGGCGGATCGACGACCGCAGTCTTCGACTTCCCGTTCGTCCCGCCGGAATTCGGGAGCGGGTCCCAGAGCTCGTCGGCGTGGAAACACATCAGCGCGCCGTACTGCGTTTGAGCGGCGCTCCGATACCCCGGCTCGACGAGATAGATCGCGGCTGCATCGCCACCGAGCTCCGCGGAACCTGGATACGCGCCGAGCGACGTCAACCGCTCGATTGCGATCTCGCCCAGTGCCCTCTTCACACCGAGTGTGTCGGCGACGTCGCGCAGGACGCTGGCCCACTTCGACGTCTCGCCGAGGCTCGTCTCGTGCAGCATCCGAACGAAGAGAATCCGCAGCGCGCCGAGGTTCCCGGCGTCCTTCGTCGGACGAATCAGCTCGAGTGCGGCGCGCCACGACGCTTCGCCGTGCTCGGCTGCCAGGCGGGACTCGAATTCGGTTCGACTGCGGTTGTTCTGCGCATCGGCTCGCGACAAGAGCTGCTGGTCCGACAGCTTGACGAGCGCTGCCGTCGCCTTCGAAGACGCTTCGGAGAGCTGCCGGTCGAGCTCGCGCAGGTCGAAGAGCTCGTAGAGATCGAATGTCTTGGCTCCGTCCAGTTGAATCACCGCGTGCCGCGGCGAGATGCGCTTCGTCCCGAGGTACTTGTCGTACAAGATCGGCTCGAGCGCGATGTGCTCGCCGCACGTGACCTCGCCCAGTCGAGGGCAGACGATCCGCTGCCCTTTGTCGTCGTAATCGCGCGGTGTGTGACGAAAGACGCTGGCGACCAGGCAGATGAAGCGATCGGTCCAAGCGACGAACTCGGGATTGCGGTAGCGATCGCGCACGATCTGCTCCGACGCCGTCTCGCCGTCCATATTGACGGCGACGAGAATCGGTTTGGACGTGACCCCCTGAGTTGCGAGCGCATCCTCGAGCGTGCGCTCCCACCGGATCTGCGGCGGCGACTTCGACGAGCCGGCCTGCGGCGTCGCCGACGCGGACATCACCAAAAGAAACGGTGACAGCAGAATCCAGGGGAGACGCCGATGGCGCATGTTCGTTCTCGTCCGGAAGTGTTCGCTCTACCGCATCTGCACACGCAGCTTGCGGAGCATGGATTGTAGGAATCGGCGGCGAAGAAGCACGAGAGCGCTCGAGCGCGCGCACTCCCGTGTGGAGCGAACGCGGCGATCCTCCCCGCCCGTCACTCCGCGCGCGGACTCGAGTTCGCTGCGCGCATTCGGATCGGCCGGATCGCGGCGACGCTCGACACGACGGAGACCACGTACGGAACGATCGCGGTCAGCACCATCCGCTCGAGTCGGACGGTCGACACGTCGCCTTCCAGGATCGCCGAGCCGTGGTTGATCGTGATGAGCAACGTGCCGACAAGGGCCGCGGAGATCAGTCCCCGGCGCACGATCGCGCGTTCGAAGGCCATCGACAATCGCCCCGTCGAGAGCTCCGCCGGCTCGATCGTGCCTCGCGACTCGTTCATGTCCGCGATTCTCACACCGGAGCCCACAGGGCACAATCCCGTGCGATGGTGTTCGATGCGCGAGACGTCTACTTCGGCGCGGTCGCGCTCATTTGGATCACGCAGTCGCTGCGCAGTCTGCACGCTGTGGCCGCGGTGCCGAGTTTGCCGGCGCTCGACCCGGTTTTTGACTCGCCGCGTCCCGCCGTCTCCGTCGTGATCGCCGTACGCGACGAGGAACCGCGCATCGAGACCACGGTGCGCGGCTTTCTCGCGCAGATGGATGTCGACCTCGAGATCGTCGTCATCGACGATCGATCCAGCGATGGATCGCGCGACATACTGGAGCGGCTCGCGGCCGAGGACCAGCGCGTCTCCGTGATCGTCGTCGACTCGCTTCCGACCGGCTGGCTCGGCAAGCCGCATGCGTGTCAGCTCGGCGGCGACGCCGCGCGTTCGCCGTGGATTCTCTTCACCGACGCCGACGCTTGGCTCGATCCGGACGTGCTCCGCCGTGCAGTCGATCAGGGAGTGCGCGCGAACGTGGCGCACGTCGTGCTCGCGCCCGGTATTCGCGACGCGTCGCTCCTGGCGAAGTCCGCGCTCGTCGCGTTCAAGTTGAGCCTCGCCGGCGAGATGGCGCGCGCAAACCGTGACCAACATCCGCGCGCGATCGGCATCGGTGCATTCAACCTCGTCCGCGCGGAGGCCTGGCGCGCCATCGGAGGACACACGCGACTCCGCATGGAAGTCATCGACGACCTGCGGTTAGGCCGGCTGCTCGCCGAAGCCGGCCAACGCACGCGCGCGTTCACGTGCGAGGACGGCGTCAGCGTCGACTGGGCGCGCGACCTCGCCGGGATCGTGCGCGCGCTCGAGAAGAACGCGTTCGCGCACATGCGCTACAGCGGCGTGCTCGCGTTCGGCGCGTCGGCGCTCTTCGCCATGCTGTGGGCGTCCGCGCTCGTTGGACCGTTCACGGGATCGGTCGCGGGGTGGATGGCGTTCGCTGCTCTGTACTCGATGTCACTCGCCGGTTTGCGACTGGAGGCGCGCCACGGCTGGCGCGCGCTCGTCGTACTGCTCACTCCGCTGCTCTCGATCGTTCTCGCGATAGCGATCGCCAATTCCGCTTGGAAGACGCTCGCGCAAGGCGGCGTCCGCTGGCGAGGAACGCTGTACCCGCTGGACGAACTGCGCAAGCGCGCCGACGAGCTGCGCAAGGCGCGCGCGAGTTGATCTCGCGCTACTCGAATCGCGGATCGGAAAGACACACCCACGTGTCCGCTGGCGTCGAGCCGACCGGCGTGCACACGAGCGTGACACGGCGCACGCCCGTGAGGTCGATGTCGAGCGCACGCGCGGATCCACCCAGGCCGAGCTCTTCGTGCAGGACGCTGCGCCCGTCAGCCTCGATCTCGAGCAGAACCGTTCCGGCGGGTGGCCGGTCCGACACCGGGTACACCGTCGCACGCGCGTTCGCGCGCAGTCGCTTCACCGCGTCCCCCAAGTCGATGTCGACGCGCGTCGAACCGATCGCTCCCGCGGCGATGCACTCCCGCGCAGAATCCTCGAAGCGATCGAAGGGCGGCACATGGGACGCGCTCGCTCGAACGGGTACGTGCTCGACGTCCGTCACGACGTGTGCGGGGCGGCCCGCGAACGACTGCGACAACTCGCGGCGACGGACGGCGGGAAATCCGCGGCGCGTGATCGCGTCGATCACGTCGGGATTCGTCGGTGCATCGGGCCGTCCTTCCAGCGCGTCGCGCAGCGCCTCGAACGCGATCGCGTTCCCGATCGAGTTCAAGTGGCCGACGCCTCCGCCGTTCTGTAGATAAAAGCGACTGGGCTCCGTCGGCACGCCGGCGTTCGCCGCCCACAGGTATGCGCGCGTCGAGATCAGACGCGCGCCGAGCTCCGTGCACGTCTCGCGGACGAAGGTCTCCTGCCACGGCCACGAGCTCGACGGCGTGAGCGCACCGCGCGTGTGGAACAGCACGAACGCGTGCTCGATCCCGCGGCTCGACAGTTCGCGCTCGATCTCGAAGAGGAGCTGACGCGCAATCTCTTTCTTCTCCTCGAACTTGGACCCCGCACCCTTCAACGGCTCTCGCCACGCCTTCGGCAGCAAGCGGCTGCGGTGCGCGAGGTAGCGCGTCAAATAACTGTGGATCTGCAGCGGATGCGCTTCCATGTAGGGCTCGAAGCCGTCGCACACCGGCTCCGCGAGCTCGAGCTCGCCGTCGACGAGCTGCAGCCGCGGCTTCGGCCATTCGCGAAACGACAGGACCGTCCGCTCGAGCGCGTTCTCGACCAGGATCCCGATGACGACGAACGGCTTGCGGTCCTCGTACAGCGGGAGCGAGCGCTGGATCAGCAAGTAGATCTGGTCGAGCCCATACCCGGTGACGCCGTAGTTGAGCATGCAGTAGCGCTGCGAAAGATCCGAGCGCTCGAGGATCGCAGGAAAGCAATCGGGCTCGATCGTCAGGCACGCCGCGTACGAATCGCCGTAGAGAAGCACGAGGCGTCGATCGTCCGGCGGGCACGCGCGCAGATGCTCGTACGTCCCGGCCTTCACGAACACGTTGGTCCAACCGAGCACGGGGTCGAAGCCGAAACACGGCTCGCGCTGCTCCGGCGGCGTGAACAGGACGCGCAACTTCCAGTAGTCGTCGTCGTTGTTCGAATCGGCGAAGTTTCCCGGTTCGCGCACCCCGGCGCTCATCCGCCGCACGAACGCGCTGTCGTTGAACAGCAGCACGCGCAAGACGACTTCCGCGAGCACGGCGCCCGCGAGAAGGCTGACCGTCATCACGAACCAGAGACTTCGGAACAGCTTCGGTCGCGCCATTCCGCGGTCAGTTGCTCGCGCCGATCGGCGCGGGAAGCTCACTCAGTCAGATCTAGTCCTTCGCGAACACAGCCGCGCGCCGGATCACGTTGTCGAGCTCACGCACGTTGCCGGGCCAGCGCCAGCGTTCGAGGGCAGTGAGCGCGTCGGCGCGGATCGCAATCGGGCGCCCGAGCTCCTTGCTGATGTTTCCGAGCAGGAAGCGCACGAGATGCGGCACGTCGCCCGGACGCTCGCGCAGCGGCGGGAGCACGATCGTGATGACGTTGAGCCGGTAGTAGAGATCTTCGCGGAACTCACCGGTGCGGCACATCGCCTGCAGGTTCTTGTTCGTCGCCGCGACGACGCGCACGTCGACCGTGATCGACTTGTTCGATCCGACGGGACGCACCTCGCCTTCCTGAAGGACGCGCAGGAGCTTCGACTGCATCGCGAGCGGCATGTCGCCGATCTCGTCCAGGAACACCGTGCCACCGTCGGCCGCGACGAAGTGTCCATTGCGATCGGCGACCGCGCCCGTGAAGGAGCCGCGCTTGTGACCGAACAGCTCGCTCTCGAGCAAGTTGGCCGGCACCGCGGCGCAGTTCTCCGCGAGGAACGGCTTCGAGTGACGGCGGCTCTCGCGGTGGAGCGCGAGCGCGACGAGCTCCTTGCCCGTGCCCGTTTCGCCGTTGATCAACACGGGCACGTCCGCCGGTGCGACCTTGGCGATGAGCTCGAAGACGGCGCGCATCGGCGCACTGTCCCCCACCATGCCGAAACGCATCGGCACGGAGGGCGTGCCGTCGCCGGCCGTGCCGATGCTGTCCGTAACGGGCGCGATCGCGCGCACGAGACGCTCGAATGCCCGCTCGAGCTCCGGCAAGCGACCGGCACCCCGCGCTTCTTCGACGAGTCGCGCGAGTCGCGCTTCGAGCTCGTCCGGCTTGACGGTCTCGGTCACCGTGAGGATCTCCCGATGACCTTCAAGTTCGCGTACTGCAGCAAGAGCTCACGCGTTCCGGCGGCACTGAAGCGCACCGTCGCGCGCGCGTTGATCCCCATCCCGACGAGCCGTTCGACGGTGCCGCGTCCGAAGTGCGCGTGGTCCACATGGTCGCCGACGCGAACCTCGGCCACTTGCAGCGGCGGATCGAAGGCGCCGAGCATCTCCGTCTCGTCGCGGTCCGGCTCCGAGCCTTCGATCAGCTCGGGAGGAATCTCCTCGAGGAAACGCGACGGCGTGCGGAAGCTCATCTGCCCGAAGTGCGTGCGTTCGCGCGTGTGGGTCAGCACGACGCGCTCGCGCGCGCGCGTGAGTCCGACGTAGAAGAGCCGCCGCTCCTCCTCGACGCCACTCTCGCTGTCGTCGCCGAGGCTCTCCGCCACGGCGCGTGAGTGCGGCAAGAGCTCTTCCTCGACGCCGGCGATGAACACGACGGGAAACTCCAAGCCCTTGGCGGAGTGGAGCGTCATCAGGGTCACCTTCTCGGTGCTCTCCTCGAGCCCGTCGGTGTCGTTGACGAGCGCGATCTCCTGAAGAAAGCCGCGCAGACCACGGAGGCGCACTTCGCCGGCCGCGTTCGCCTCGCCCGAGACGAGCCGGTCGTACCCCGCCGCGTGCGCGCGCAGCTCCTCCACGTTGGCTTCGCGATCGACGCCGCTCTGATCGTCCATCTCCGCGAACCATTTGCCGACGTCGATCGCTTCGAGCACTTGGTCGAGCGCGAGCGCTGCGTCCTGCTCGCGCAGCGGATCCAGGCGCGCGAGGAGCTCACCGAACTCCGCCAGCCCGGCGCGCGCGCGACCGCGGATCTGCGCGAGCGCCTCCTGCGAAAGGACGGCTTGATGGAGCGGAACACGCCGGTCGGCGGCCCACTGCACCAGCGTCTCGAGGCTCTTGTCGCCGACGCCGCGCTGCGGGACGTTGACCACGCGTCGAAAGGCGACGGCGTCGGACGGGTTGACGATCAGCTTCAAGTACGCGATCAGGTCGCGGATCTCGCGCCGCTCGTAGAACTCGAGGCCGCCGATCACTTGATAGGGAATGCGCGCCAAGCGCAGCGCGGTCTCGAGCGCGCGCTGCATGAAGTTCACGCGGTAGAAGACGGCGATGCCGTCGAGGCGCTGCCCGTGCGTGCGCAGCTCGTGGATCTGCCGCGCGATCTCACGCGCTTCGTCGTTCTCGTCGGCGCACACGCGCAGCGTGAGCTTGTGCCCCTCGCCGGCCGCGGTCCAAATCTCCTTGGCCTTGCGCCCGCGGTTGTTGCGGATCACCGCCTGCGCGGCCTGCAAGATGACACCGGTCGAGCGGTAGTTCTGCTCGAGCTTCACGACGACCGGTGCGCCGAAGTCGGTCTCGAAGTCGAGGATGTTGCGGATGTCGGCGCCGCGCCAAGCGTAGATCGATTGGTCCGGATCGCCGCACACGGCGAGGTTGCCGTGCCACTTGGCGAAGTGCCGCGTGATCAAGTACTGCACGCGGTTCGTGTCTTGGTACTCGTCCACCATGACATGCCGAAAGCGCGACGAGTACTGATCGCTGATGCCCGGATGGCGCTCGAAGATCTCCAGCACCTTGAGCAGGAGATCGTCGAAGTCGAGCGCGTTGTTCTTCGT
>JANLUN010000859.1:0-4831 GCA_031363505.1 Planctomycetota bacterium
CAGGGCACCTCGATCGAGCTGGAGGTTTACCGCGACGTCAACGAGAACCAACGATTCGAGCGCGACGAGGCGCACGAGGGCTTCCTGACTCTCGATTGAAGCGGCCCGTCTCCGCGACCGCGCTGGGCGGCGGTCGTGCGCCGCAGACACGCTCCCGGCGCCCCGCTATGCTGGTCGCCCCATTGAGGCTCGAACTCCTTCAGGATCGGGCCTCCGCGACTCGAAGGGATCCCTCCGATTCCCGACGGCCGTGTCGGCGCGCATGAACCCGGAAACACCAGAACTGAGCCTGTTCGCGAAGGCGCTCCAATTCAGCGAGCGCTTCGGGAACCTGATGTCGCGCGCGCTCCTGACGGTGATGTACTTCGTCCTCCTGGGTCCGTTCGCCTTGCTGTACCGCCTGGCGGCCGACCCGCTGCACCTGCGGCGGCAGCGCGCCGGCAACTGGACCGCCTGGACGAGCTCGAACGACACGTTGGGCTCGGCCCGCAAGCAGGACTGAATGAACGTCCTCGGTCTCTCCTTCTACTACCACGACTCCGCCGCCGCGCTCGTCAAGAACGGCGTGCTCGTCGCGGCCGCGGAGGAAGAGCGCTTCAGCCGCAAGAAGCACGACTCGGGTTTCCCCCAGCTCGCGATCGACTTCGTGCTGAAGACCGGCGGCATCACGCTCGCGGACGTCGACTACGTCGTCTTCTACGAGAAGCCGTTCGTGAAGTTCGAGCGCATGCTGCTCACGGCGATGGGCACGTTCCCGCGTTCGGTCGCCGTGTTCCGCGAGTCGATGCAGCGCTGGATCTCGGACAAACTCTGGATCAAGTCGATGATGGCGAAGCGGCTGAAGCTCCCCGCGAGCAAGCTGCTCTTCGCCGAGCACCACGTTTCGCACGCGGCGTCGAGCTTCTTCACGTCGCCGTTCAAAGAAGCCGCGATCTTGACCATCGACGGCGCGGGTGAATGGACGACGTCGACCATGGGCGTCGGTCGCGACAACAAGATCGAGATCATCAAGGAGATCCGCTTTCCGCACTCGCTCGGTCTCCTGTACTCCGCGTTCACCGCCTACTGCGGCTTCGAGGTGAACGAGGGCGAGTACAAGCTGATGGGCATGCACCCCTACGGCAAGCCGCGCTACGTCGACAAGATCTACGAGATCCTCGACGTCGCGGAAGACGGCAGCGTGTGGCACGACATGCGCTACTTCGCGTACCACTACTCGACGGACTCGACGCTGTCGGAGGAGTTCGGCAAGCACTTCGGCCGGCCGGCGCGCGATCCAAAGCTCGGCGACAAGTCGCTCGATCCGTACTACTGCGACATGGCGGCGAGCATCCAGAAGGTGACCGAGGAGATCGTGCTGAAGATGGCGCGCCACCTCCACGCGATCACCGGCATGAAGAATCTGTGCATGGCCGGCGGCGTCGCGCTCAACTCGGTGGCGAACTACAAGGTGCTGCGCCAAGGACCGTTCGAGGAGCTGTACATCCTGCCCGCGCCCGGCGACGACGGTGGATCTGTCGGAGCCGCTTATTGGGCGTACAACCACGTGCTCGGACAGCCGCGCGGACCGGCGCTCGACCACGCGTACCTCGGCAGTGAGTACTCGAACGCCGAGATCGAAGCGTTCCTGCGCAAGTACGACATCGCGTTCGAGCACATCGAGGACGACGAGCGCTTCTTCGACTTCGCCGCTCAAGAGCTCGCGAACGGCCAGGTGTGCGGCTGGTTCCGCGGACGCTTCGAGTTCGGACCGCGTGCCCTCGGCGCGCGGTCGATCATCGCCGACCCGCGCCGCGCCGAGATGAAGGACAAGCTCAACGCGACGATCAAGTTCCGCGAGCCGTTCCGGCCGTTCGCACCGTCGGTGTTGGAGGAGCGCGCGGACGAGTTCTTCGAGATCCCGAACGCCGAGAAGCACTTCCCCGCGCGCTTCATGCTCTACGTCGCGCCCGTGCGCGAATCGAAACGCGCGGTGCTCCCGGCGATCACGCACGAAGACGGTTCGGGCCGATTGCAAACGGTGTTCAAGGACACGAACCCCGCGTACCACGGCGTGATCCGTCGCTTCGGCGAGCTCACCGGCGTGCCGGTGATCATGAACACGTCGTTCAACTTGAAGGGCGAGCCGATCGTCGAATCGCCCGCGCACGCGTTCAACACGTTCAGCTTGTCCGGCATGGACCTGCTCTTCCTCAACAACTACGTCGTCCGCGCCCCGGCCAAGAAGAAGATCGCCGACACGGTCTTCCATCTGCGCCATGAAGGGGACTCGGTCACCGCGATGGTGAGCTGACGCTCCGCGAAACCGCATGCGCGCGCTCAACGTTCTGCTCTCGGTGCTGATCAGCCTCGCGCTGGCGTTCGGCGTTCTCGAGATCGGCCTCCGCCTCCTCGGCCTCGGACCGCAGCCGTCGATCCAACGCTTCGACGAGGAGCTCGGTTGGAGCAAGACGCCGCTCGCGAAGGGCGAGCGCAAAACGCGCGAGTTCGACGTCACGTACGAGGTCAACGCGCTGGGACTGCGCGACGATCCCATGACGTCGCCGAAAAAACCGGACGGCAAGTTCCGCGTCGTGATGCTCGGCGATTCGTTCGTGCTCGGCTACACGGTCGATCGCCGCGACCTCTTCGTCGATCTCCTCGAAGGTTGGTGGCAGCACGAACAGCGGCCGATCGACGTCATCAACGGCGGCACCGAAGGGTATTCGACGGACCAAGAGGTGCTCTGGCTCGACCGGAACGGCGCCGCGTTCGCTCCCGATCTCGTGCTGCTCTTCCCGTACGAGAACGATCTCTACTGGAACGCGAAGACGCGCTACTACCGCTTCCCGAAGCCGCGTTTCAATACAGACGGCGAGAAGGAGCTGCGCGTCCTCGTCGATCCGGGTGCCAAGTCGGCGTTCGAGTCGACGGCGATCGGCGCGCTGATCGCGGCGCGATTCTCCGGCGAGAAGCCCGCGATGTGGACCATCGAGGGCCGCACGCTGCCGATGGAGTGGGGCGCGTACTTCGAGCCCGCTCCGGAGTTCATGCAGGAGGCGTACGACCGGACGCGCGGCGCGCTCATCCACTTGAAGGCCACCTGCGCGGAGATCGGCGCTGCGCTGCTCGTCGTGCCGATCCCGAACAAGGCGACCATCCACGGTGCCGCGCAAGAATCGCTCGAGAGCGCGGTCGGCTGGCGGTCCGGCGAAGACGGCAAGCCGAACTGGTCCGCCGACAGGCCCGTGGAGACCGTGCTCAAGCTCTGCAGCGAGCTGTCGATCCCGACGCTCGATCCGCGCGCCAGCTTGCGCGACAGCGCGCAGGACGGCACCGAGCTCTACTTCCAGCGCGACTGGCACTTGAACCCCGCCGGCAACCGCGCGTTCGCGCGCGCGCTGCACGACGGCCTCGACGCGCGCGGCGTGTTCCCGCCGGCGCTCGCGGCGCATCAGCGCGCGGATCTGCCGAGCCCGCCGCACGAGCGCGAGTTCCCGACGGCGATCGTCGTGTTCGCGGCGCTGTGGGCGCTCATCTCGACGATGTACGCGCTGACGTACCGCGACGAACCGGCGTGGCTCGGCGCACTGAAGGTCGGCGCGATGCTCGCGCTCGTGTTCGGCATCGTGATCGGAGGGAACAAGCTGCTGGGCCTCTGCCCGCCGGCGCTCTCCTCGCTCTTCGCCATCGTCTTCGTCGTGGGCGTGCTCGGTTTCGTGCTGTACAAGCTCGGCCGGCGCCTGGGCACGATCGCGGAGCTCTTCCTTGCCTTCACGGCGCGCGGGCACTGGTACCTCATGCCGCTGGTCGTGGTACTCTTGAGCGTAGGGAGCCTGCTCGTCGTCGCTGCGAGCTCGCCCCTGATCGCGCCATTCATCTACACGCTCTTCTGATGGCTGCCGCGCCGGGCGCGCGCGACCGGCAACCGCAAGACACGAACAAGCGAGAATCCCGTGCGCAATTTTCTGCGTGAGAACTGGCTGTACATCGTCGCGCCGCTCGTGCTCGTCCTGCTCCTGCTCGGCGCACTGATGTTCTTCGGCAACGATCCGTCGTCGCCGTTCGCCTACAACCTCTTCTGAGTCCGGCGGCGCGAGGCGCGGCTAGTCGGAGAGGTCGAGACCGAACCTGCGCAGTAGGTCGAAGCCGCCGCACGCCTCCGCGACGAGGAGGTGCATGCGCGCGTTCTCGTCGATCATGACGCGCTTGAGCTCGTAGGGATCCGTCGCGGGCCCGTTCGTGCCGGCGTGGGTCGTCACGGCGCTCGCGAAGCCAGCGTCGCGTACGACGGCGCACGTGCCTTGGTCGTAGTCCCACCGCCGTCCAAACGGGTACGCGAAGCTCTCGCATTCGATCGCCAGCTCACGCGCCATCGCGGTGCGGCTCGCCTCGACCTCGACGCGTGCGGCGCTGGCAGAGAGGCGCGACAGGATGTGATGCTCCACGGTGTGCCCGCCGAGCTCCACGCCGCCGTCGCGCAGCGTGCGCGCGCCGTCCCACGTCATGTACAGCGTGTCGCAGAGCGCGCGCTCGTCGCCGCCCGCTTCGACAAACAGCGCGTCGAGCACGCGGTCGCGATCCGCGACGTCGACGGTGTACTTGAGCGCGCGCTTGATGCGATAGCTCGACTTCGGTGACTCGTCCCCGAGTCCCTCGAACGCCTTCGCCGCGGCCGCGTCCTGGCTGAGCTCGAGATAGCGGCGCACGAACGCCGCAGATCCCAGGCGTTCGTGCGCGATCGCGAGCTTGTGCGACCAATTCACGCGCCGCTCACCGAGCGGCCGACTCTCGAGGTAGACCGTCGCGCTGACGCCGACCTGCTTCAGAATTGGAAGCAAGTGCGTCACGT
>JANLUN010000761.1:0-3202 GCA_031363505.1 Planctomycetota bacterium
ATTCCATATCGCGACTCCGACCCAGCGAAGAGCGCCCGGTACCTCGAAGGAGCCACCGGCGTAGATAGCAGGCCCCGTGCCGTTGTTGAGTATGGTCATGCATCTCACGGGTCCCTCGAACAGGCCGGTTCCCACCGCCGACCAAGACGAGCCGTCGAAGCGCGCGATGCGGTTCGCAGCGACTCCGCCCAGGTGGTGGAAGCCTCCGCCGGCGTAGAGCGCCGGTCCCGTGCCGTCGTCGAACGCGCACAGTGCGTAGACCATCCCGCCGCCCGGCGCGGGGGAGCCCAGATAGCTCCACGTCGTCCCGTCCCACTTCGCGATGCGGAACGCGTTGGCTGCACCCGCATCGATGAAGTGTCCGGCGGCGTAGAGCGCGGGCCCCGTTCCGTCGTCGAACGTGCACATCGCCCACGCCACACCGTCGAGGCCGGTTCCGAGTCCCTTCCACGTCGTTCCGTCCCAGGCGGCGATGTAGCGCGAAGGAGTAGCGCCGGACGTGACGAACTTACCGGACGCGACGAGCACCGGCTGAACGCCGTCGTCGAACACGCAGAGCGACTGCACGTAGCTACCCACGTAGCTGCCGGTGAAGTTGTCGATCGGGGCCCAGCTCGCGCCGTCCCAGCGTGCGACCAAGAACGGGCTGCCTGCGATCTTGAGCTTTCCGCCGGCGAAGAGTCGCGCGCCAGAGCCTTCGTCGTACACGGCGAGGGCGTTGATCGATGCGGACTCCAGACCGCTGTGTCCGACGTTCACTTGCCATTCGCGACACTGCGCGCTGCACGGAACCGCGAGCGAGGCGAATCCGACCGCGAGAAGAACTTGGACGGATGAGCGCATCAGTCGTGTTTTCATGCGGAGTTCCTGTCGCGGATCAGCAATACCGGAGGGCGCGAGGTACGAGGGTATCACGGCTCGCCGAAGTCATCCGGGGCCGCCGGCGCGGACGCTATCGGAGTGCGATGTCGAACAGGCGGCGGACGGAGTCGTCTGTCTCGAGCGCGTCGATCTCGGACGGGCTCCACCAGCGCAGCTCGAGCGATTCGTCGCTGATGAGCTCGCGCGCTCCGTGCGGAGCGTAGATCAGGAAGCGTGTGTCGAGGTGCCAGTGACCGGGGTCGCTCTTGTGCGGCGGAATCCAGTGCACGTCGAGGTCGACCGGCCTCGGATCGATCGCGAGGTCGTCGATGCCGCTCTCCTCGATCGCTTCTCGTAGCGCAACGTGCGCGAGATGCGCGTCGCCGTCACAGTGACCGCCGAGCTGGAGCCAACGCTGTAGCTTCTTGTGATGCGTGAGCAGCGCGCGCTCTCTGCTCGCGTCGATCACCAGCGCCGACGCGGTCAAGTGTCCGGGCACGCACGTGCGTCGATGCGCATCGATTGGATGCTCGTCGATGAACGCGAGCATGCGCTCACGCGTCTTCGCTTGTTCCTCGGTCGCTGGACGAAACGCGCCGAGGATCTCTCTCGCGCGCGCCAGGTCGTCGCAGGCGCCGAGCTCGTTCGCGCGGAGGCGGGACATGGCCGTGCGCCGCGTGCCGCGCTCAACCGCGCAGCAGCTTCTTGTACTTGCCGGCCTTCGAGCTGCGACCGACGCCGCGCTTCGCGCGATCCTTCTCGTACCACTCGTGGTACTCCTCGTAGTCGCCGGGGAAGAACACGACGTGCCCTTCCTCGTTGAACGAGAGAATGTGCGTTGCGACGCGGTTCAGGAAGTAGCGATCGTGCGTCACGACGATCGCGCTGCCCGTGTACTCCTGGATCGCTTCCTCGAGCACACGCAACGTCTCGAGATCGAGGTCGTTCGTCGGCTCGTCGAGCAGGACCACGTTGGCCGGCTCGCGCAGCATCTTGGCGAGCAGCACGCGGTTGCGCATCCCGCCCGAGCACTCGCCGAGCAGCTTCTGTTGGTCTTCGCCTTTGAAGTTGAAGCGCGCGACGTACGCTCGTCCGTCGAGGACCTTGTTGCCGAACGGGATCTGCGGGTTGCCTTCGGTGATGTTGTCGAACACCGACTTCTCGTCGTCGAGCACCGTGCGCGATTGATCGAGCCAGACCATGTGCACGGTCGCGCCGATCGTGACCGTGCCCGCGTCAGGCTTCTCGCGTCCGGTGATCATCTTGAGCAGCGTCGTTTTGCCGCGTCCATTCGGCCCGATCACGCCGAGCACGCCGCCGGGCGGAACCTCGAACGTCAGGTCTTTGATCAACGTTCGTCCGCCGAAGCCCTTCGTGACGCGCGAGAACTCGATCACCTTGTCGCCCAGGCGCGGTCCAGGCGGGATGCGCAAGTCGACCGAATCGAGCGCCTCTTCGGCCTTCTGCTCGAGCAGCTCCTTGTAGCGCGTCAAGCGTGACTTCGAGCGCGTCGTGCGCGCCTTAGGTGTCTTGCGGATCCATTCGAGCTCGCGCTCGATGATGCGCTCGCGCGTTTCGTTCTGACCGCGGCGCACGGTGAGATCGTTCTGCTTAGCGGCGAGGTAGTCGCTGTAGTTGCCCTTGTACGGCCGCGCGGTTCCGCGCTCGACCTCGAGCATCCAGCTCACGACGTTGTCCAAGAAGTAACGGTCGTGCGTGATCAGGATGACGGTGCCCTGATACTCCTTGAGGTGGTGCTCGAGCCACTCGACGGCTTCGGTGTCGAGGTGGTTCGTCGGCTCGTCGAGCAGCAAGAGGTCGGGGTGCTGCATCAAGAGCTTGCACAGCGCGACGCGTCGTCGCTCGCCACCCGAGAGCTTCGTGACGTCGGCCTCGAACGGCGGCAGCCCGAGCGCTTCCGCGGCTTGCTCGAGGTGGCTGTCGAGCTCCCATATTTCTTTGTGCGTCATCTCCTCGGAGAGACGCTCGAACTCGTCGCCCATCTCGCCCGACTCGGCGAGCTCGTTGTAACGGGCTTCGATCGCTAGAAGCGGAGCGACGGCTTCCTTGAGATTGCCGAGCACGTCGAGGCTCTCGTTGAGCGGCGGCTCTTGCGCGAGGTAGCCGATCGAAAGTCCCGCCGCCGGACGCGCGACGCCGTCGAACTCCTTGTCGACTCCCGCGATGATGCGCAGCAGCGTCGACTTGCCCGCGCCGTTGGCGCCGATCAGGCCGATCTTCGCGCCCTCGAGGTATGCCAGCGTGATCCCTTTGAGGACCTGCTTCAGACCGTAGGACTTCGACAGGTCTTGGAGCTGGAAGATGATCTTGTCGGCCATGG
>JANLUN010000764.1:0-4069 GCA_031363505.1 Planctomycetota bacterium
CCGACCACACGCACGTCCGCGAACACCTTGTCGATCGCGGTGGGGACGGGCTCTCGTTCCGGAAGCGACACCGCGGCGGTGCGCAGCCATTCGACGACCGATTGTTCCGATTCCGAAGGAGTCGCGGGCGTGGCTTGAGCACAGGCGAGCAGCAGGGCGAGTATGAACATGCGCACAGGATAGAGCGCGAGTACACCGGTGGGAGAGTTGGGGACAGTTGGGGAACGTTCAACTTGAGTCGTCCGCCGCCTTCTCCATCGTGCTCTGGATGATCTCCTGGATCGTCTTGCGGTGGAGATTCCCAAGGTGCCCGCCGGCAGGGAAGAAGTGCGCGCGATCTCCGAGGAGCTCGCGCAACCACTCGACGTCCTTCGGTTGCAGAAGGAAGTCGTTCTCGTTCGCGAAGAGACGGACCTTGTCGTTGGCGCGCAGTCCATCGGCGATCGAGTGCAGATCGCAGCGTTCGAATAGACGCTTCGCTCCCGCTTCGTCGAACGTGAGCTCGCTGTCGCGCGTCGCGTAGTACGGCAACAGGAACGCGTAGACGAACTCCATGTACGAGTACTCGGACGCTTCGCGGAACACGGGGGCACGCTGCAGCTTCGAACGCTTCGTTTGGAGCACACCCATGTCGTGTCGCTCCTGCGTCTGGACGATCACGAACTGGAGATCCATTCGGAACGACAGTCCGATCAAGAATTGCGCCTCGAGCTGCGTGAAGGGCAGCTCGATCCCGGGCGTGAGATCCCCTTCGCTGAGATAGAGCACCTTGGCGAGGACCTCGTTGATCTTCTTCTCGCGTTCCTGAGCCGGGAACGCGAGCGGCGCGTTGTAGAACCGATCGAGCTGTTGCATCGCGTGCTCGAGGCTGACAGGAACATCCATCGCGAGATACGCATCGAACACCATCATCCCCTCGCGGCTCGCGGCTTCTTCGTCCGCCGCGATGAAGAGCGTCTGGAATGCGCCCATCGAGATGCCGGCGAGGCGCTTCGACGTGAACGCTCCTGGGTAGCGTCGCTCCATTTCCTGATCGATCGCCGTGAGCGCACGGTGCAGATCGCGTGCGTCGACGGGCACGTAGCCGGGGATGTCGACCGACGAGGCGTATTCGATGAACTCCCAGTTCGTGGGGTTCGAGATCACGACGACGGAGTTGCCGCGCTGAAACGCGATCTCGGCGAGTCCGAGCGCCGAGTTGCTCTCGCGGTGTCCGCCCAGCCCCGGCACGATGTACACGAGCGGGCTCGGCTCCTTCTGCAACCAGTACGTGTACGGCGGAACGCGCCCGACTTCGTTGACGTCCGCGCGGCTTTGATTGCGGCGCTCCGGAAACCAAGGATCCTCGAACGTCAGGAAGATCGAGTCGAGTGTCTGCGTCGCGCTGCTCTCATCCCGGCGCCACGAGAAGTTCGAGACGTCGACTTCGCGATCGAGCGTGTAGAGCGTGCGCGCGGGCTCGTACGGATCGAAGTACGAATCGACGAGGCGCAGATTGCTTTCGACCTCGTCGCTGAGTCTGTTGATGCGACGTCCGTAAGGAAGCGCGAAGACGTAGTTCAACGGATCACTGAGCTCGTCGGGCACCTTTCCGATCCCGTCGCGAATGGTGCTGGGTCCGTAGAAGGGCAAGAAGAAGTACGTGCTGTTCTTCCAGCCCCACTTGGCGAAGGTCTGGCCGAAATCCTCGTCGTGCGCGTCGAGGCCCATGCCCTTTGCCGGGTCGTAGAGCCCGGCAACTCCAACCGTCGTGTTTACGACGAAACGCGACGTCTCCTCAGCCGCTTCGGGCCACTTCCATTGCAGGATGTTGTTCAACACGCGCCGCGGATAGAGGAAGTTCTCCCCTGCGGCGGTGAGGTGCTTTCGAACCGCGCCCGGGACGAAGTTCCGATACAGCGCGCACAGCGGCGCGATCAGGTAGCGGTATGCGCCGTAGTCGATCGCGGCGAGGACGCGGTTCGTGGGCTCGAGCGGGTCGTCGACGTGCGGGAAGACGACCTCTTCGCGCTTGAAGTACTCCGCACCCGGTCCGTCGTAGTGCGACCAATCGCGCCGTTCGAAATCCGTGCTGCAGCCCGCAGCGAGTGCCAAGAGGCACGACACGACGAGCATAGAGTAGGCTGAGTGCCTAGATGACTTCTCGATCACGCGAGCGACTCCGCTACCCGTTGATCCTCTTGATCGTCTTCACGATCGTCGCCGTCGTGCTGGGTATTCACCCGAAGTACCGGGGCGACTGGGCCCTCGAGAACGCGCTCGCGGTCGCAGCGGTGCTCGTATTGGTCTTGACGCACCGCCGCTTTCCGCTCTCGAAGGTGTCGTACACGCTGGTCTTCGTGTTCCTGATGATCCACGAGGTCGGTGCTCACTATACGTACTCGGAGACGCCGTACGACGAATGGTTCGAAGCGCTCGCGGGACGCGGGCTCAACGAGATGCTCGGATGGGAGCGCAATCACTACGACCGATTCGTCCACTTCGCGTACGGCTTCTTGATCGCGTACCCGATGCGCGAGCTGTTCGTCCGCATCGCCGGAGTGCGCGGGTTCTGGGGCTACTCGTTGCCGCTCGAGATGGTGATGTCGACGTCGATGCTGTACGAGCTGATCGAGTGGGGCGCGGCCCTCGTCGTCGGCAGCGACCTGGGAGCTGCCTACCTCGGAACGCAGGGCGACGAATGGGACGCGCAGAAGGACATGCTCCTCGCCACGGTCGGAGCGGTGATCTCGCTATCCATCGCGGCCGCGATCCATCGCTCGCTCAGCCGCGACTTTCAATCCGAATGGGCCGAGAGTTTGCGCGTCCGGAAGAAACAGCCGCTCGGCGAAGAAGAGATCGCGCGGCTGCAGGCTCGGCAGAAACACTGAGCGCCTCGGGCGTTCGTTCCGTCCGCGAGTTCAGCGCGCGTCCCCCCGGATTCACCGCGCAATCAGGGCGCCCAGAACACGATCAGCCCGTTCGTTCGATTGGTGGTCGCCGGCGGACAGAAGCTCGGCTCGTCGTGCCGGTACCAAACCTGGTAGTAGCGCGTGCCGCCGCCCGCGGGGATCGATCCTTTGATCGTGATCGGCAGATCGCCGGACTGCGGATACTGCGCGACGCGAACGGAGTTCGTCAGCACGATTCCCTTCGTCGCGAGTCGGACGATGCTGCCGCCCACGCACGAGATCCCATCGTCGACGATCGTCGGCGATTGCTGTGCATCACCTTGGTAGAAGATCGCGATGTCGCCGGTGAGTTGCTCGGCTTGCAGGAAGAGCGAGTCGGCGCTCGCGACCGGCGAGCCGTAGCCGCCGAGATAGGCGCCCTTCGCTCCATTCGCCGCGAGCGGCGAGTAGGACGTCGCGCAGCCGCGCCGCGCCGTGCCGTTGTTGCCGCACGGACACGTGAACAAAGATCCGTCGCCCGCACAGAAAGGCGTGATCTGTCCCGGGCCGCGGTCGCGGACGAAGACGTCGGCCACCGCGTTCGTGTCCCCGGCGACGAGGTTCTGCGACAGCGACCCGAACACCACGAGGCGTCCGGTCGCGACCTTCGGCGGGTACGAGAAGTAGCCTTGAATCCCGTGTGAATCGACGTTCACGAGCGTCGTCTGTCCCGTGGAGATCTCGTGGAGGAACCCGTCGTAGTTCGGGATCGTGTCGTTCGGAACCAGCCCATTGTCGATCGAAGCGAATGCGACGTAATTGCCATCGGGCGAGAGCCACCCGCCGGTGGTTCCTGTGGAAAAAGTCGCTTGCAGCTGCAGTCCGGAGGACGAAACGGTGGCGCGGATGGTCCGCGCCGTCTGTAGGTCGCGCACGTAGAGATCGCTCCTGCCGTTCGTGTCGTTCGAGACGAGCGCGGCGTCGGACGTGAACGCGACGCGCTGGCCATCCGCCGAGATCGCCGGATACCGCGAACCGCCGCCGCTCGCTTGCGCGCTGCTGTCATGAAGGCTGACGTACGTCGTCTGGCCCGTTTGACGATCGTGCACGAAGATGTCCGTGAAGCCGTTGTTCGTGTGCCCGGTGTTCAGATTGGTCGCGTAGCTGGCGTAGGCGACGTAACGGCCGTCGGCGCTGAT
>JANLUN010000769.1:0-2180 GCA_031363505.1 Planctomycetota bacterium
CTTCCATACGGTCCGCGCGCGCCAGCACGATGCGCCGCAGTCGCGCACGCACGCGCGCGAGCAGCTCGTCCGGCCAGAACGGCTTCACCAGATAGTCGTCGGCGCCGATGTCGAGCGCGCGGACCTTGTGCTCGGCGTCAGACTTTGCGCTGAGCACGAGCACCGGCATCTCGCACAGCCTGCGCCAACGCTCGAGCACTTCGAATCCCGGGACGCCGGGCAGCATCAAGTCGAGGACGAGCAGCGCGAACCCCGTGGGATCCACGCGAAGCGCGCTCGGACCGTCGCGCAGCCATTCGACCGCGAAGTCCGCGCGCCGCAGCCAATCGACGATCTGCTGTCCCAGCCGTTCATCGTCCTCGACGAGGAGGATCTTCGCAGTCATACCTGCCTCCCGAGTGCCGATGCCGCGGCACGTAGAAATCAACCAAGAGTCTCGGAGGCGAGCGAAGCGAGCGGGCTCATTCTGAGCCGGGATCGCGCCGTCCGGGAGGGTTATCTCCTCGCAACCTCGACATTTCTACCGATTGCGCGCGCCCGAGCGCATGAGGGCCCGCGACGGAGCGCCTTCCAGCAGTGGAGCGCCACACCGAGTATGCGTCCGTCTCCCGGCCGCTCCGGCTCTGCGCGGAAGCGTCGGCCAGCGCGGAACATTCTCAGCGCGCTCTGGTTGCAGTTGAGGACGTCGCTCGCGTGCGTCGTTTCAACATGAGGATCCTCGGTTTGTCGCTCCTGTGCATGACGTGCCTGTCGAGCGGCGGCGCAATTCTCGAGTCACCTGCGCCGACTTCGCTCGAGTTCCAACTGCGGCCGAATCAAGGCCCACCGCCTCCGGAAGATCGATTCGGCCACGCGATCGTCGAGATCGGAGATGTCGATGACGACGGTGTTGTGGACTTCGCGCTGGGCGCCCCGTTCGCTCGAGACACGGAGGGCAGTACGCGCGGGAAGGTTCACTTGGTGTCTGGTCGCGATTTCACACGACTGAGGACGATCGTTGGTCCGCAGCCTGGCGGATACTTTGGCGATAGCATCGCGTCGATCGCAAGACTCCCAGGTATCACAGGGGGCGCCATTCTCGTCGGGGCGTCGTATGGAGCTGGATCCGTGAACGACGTCCACGTCGTTTCGTGTGTCTCAGGGAAGATCGTGCGGACGTATCCGGCAGGTACGTCTGATTCCGCGTTTGGCAATGAAGTGGTGAACTGCGGAGACGTGAATTCGGATGGGTACGACGACTACGGGATCACCTTCGTGGGGCGGAACGTCGTCCGCGATGACTCTGGCGTGCGCGTCTTCTCGGGTGCGAACGGATCGCTGCTGTTGCAATGTGGCGTGAAAGGCGTCGAGGTCTGGTCGTTTCGAGCCATCTGCGGAGGGTACGACTGGGATGGAGATCGTGCTCCGGATGTCGTGCTCGGCGGACTGACGCACTTCGGACGAGCACGTCAAGAAGGCATCCTGTACTTTTTCTCGGGCAAGACGGGGCACCTCTTCGACACGGTGTCGATCGAACGACGAAACTTCGGGGCGTCCGTTGCAGCCATGGGCGATGTCGACGACGACGGCGTGATCGATCTCGTGGTGGGCTCCCCGGGTGAGGAGGGGAGCGACTCCTCCGAGAGTGCGATGGTGGTCCTGTCCGGACGAACGCACGGAGTCCTTTGGATGGTTCGCCGTCAGGACGCGTCGTTCGGAAGCGCGGTCCACTGCGTGAGCGACCTCGACGACGATGGTCACCGGGACATCGTCGTCAGCGCACCCGATGCGTGCGACGAAGCGTTGACGGATCCGCACGCCTACACCTCGGCCGACATGTGTGCGGGCCACGTCACGGTGTTTTCGGCGAGGACGCGGAAGCAGCTCTTCCGACTCGGAGGGAGAGCGTTGTTCGAGCGCTTCGGATCATCGATCGGCGCGACGGTCAGCGGAGAGCGTCAGACGCTTTGGGTCAGCAGTCGGCCCGTGCCTCTATTCCAGAACGTCGATGGCCGGTTGAAAGTCTTCGTGGGCGCCCCGCTTGTTCGCGTCTACGCTCTCCCCGAACGGAATTGCGTGGCGGAACTATCGGCAGCGGGATTCGACCGGTGATCGCGCAACGACGCGGCGAACTCCAGCGCAGTGCGCGTTCCGCAATGCAGAGTTCGACTCCTTAGGGCACTTCTCGCGGAGCGGCTCGA
>JANLUN010000864.1:0-2781 GCA_031363505.1 Planctomycetota bacterium
TCGCGCGCTGCGACGCCGGTCGCTCCGCATGCTCCGACGCATCTCGACGAAGTGGGTGCTCACGGTCCTGGCGGCGGTGGTCGTGCCGTTTCTTGCCTTCGCGTGGTTCGTCGACACGCAGATGTCGGACCGGCACTGGCAGACCGTCCGCTACTACTTGCTGAGCACAGCGGGCGAGCTCGCCGCGCGCCTCGACAACGAGGTCCACGAACGCCAGCTCGCGATCGAGCTGTGGTCGACCGCCACACCGCTGACCGAGTGGGCCGTCGGCGACTACGCTCCGGACGAGGCCGTCATCTTCGTTCCGATGCTGCAGCGCGGCTTCGATCGTTTCGTCGAGCAGAGCCAGGTGTACGACCTGATCCTGGCGGTGAACGAGCACGGAGAGCTCGTCGTCTCGAACACGCGCACGGCGGAAGGCGAGGAATTCTCACCGGAGCTCCTCGCGAGCCTGAAGCGCGACTACAGCACCGAGGTCTGGTTTCGCGAGGCGATGAAAGGCCAGCCGTACCGCGTCGATCACCACGAGTCCGATCTCGTGCCGCGGAAAAACAGGGCGCCCAAAGCGCACCCCGAAAACTATCACTTGGGTTTCGCCGTGCCGGTCAAGACCCAGCTCGATCCCGAGCAAGTCGTAGGCGTCGTGTACGGGCTGATGAACTGGCGTCACATCCAGTATCAAGTGCTGCGACCGGTTCGGCCGCGGCTCAGTGGGATCGACGCGACCGACATCTACGCGTCGTGCTATGCGTGGCTGTGGATGTCGGACGGCGACACGATCATCGGCCACCCGAATCCGGAGCTCTACACAACAAAGGTGTCGGGGCCCGAGGTCGATCTGCCGGAGCTCGTATCCGTCGCCCGCTCGCGCGATTGGGGCATGTATCCCCAGTACGCGTTCGGAGGCGTCGAGAAGAACGCGGCCTTCAAGCACTGCGCGAGTCGCGAGCAGGGCGGCTTCGGTTGGATCGTCGGCGTCGGCATCGACAACAGCGACATCTACAGCACGGTCGACGAGTTGCGCGGCGTGCTTCTCAAGGCGACCGCAATTGTCCTCGGCGTCGTCGTCGTCGGCACCGTGCTGATCGCACGGCGCACGACGCGGCCGATCCTCGCGCTCCAAGAGCACACGAAGCGCGTCGCGGCGGGGGATCTCGAGACACGCGTTCACGTCGCGAGCCGCGACGAGCTGGGCGAGCTGGCGCAAGCGTTCAATCAGATGACGAAAGAGCTCGGAGAGAGCCGAGTGAAGCTCATCAAGGCCGAGAAAGACGCGGCGTGGCGGGAGATGGCGCGGCAGGTCGCTCACGAGATCAAGAATCCGCTGACGCCGATCCGCTTGTCGGCGGATCTGTTGCGCCGCGCGCGCGACGAGAAGAGCCCCGAGTACGACGCGATCTTCGACCGCACGATCGAACTGATCCGACGCCAGGTCGAGCACATGCGCGCGATCGCGGCGGACTTCTCGGCGTTCGCGGGCACGCGCAAGCCCGAGCCGCAAGTGGTGGACGCGCGTGCGTTGCTCGAAGAGGTGCTGACGCTCAACGCGGCGTGGGCTCGCGAGCTCGGCGTAGAGGTCGATCTCGCGGGAGCCGGAGGACAGGTATTCGTGGACCGTGGAGAGCTGCGCCGCGTGCTGATCAACCTCGTGTCCAACGCGCTCGAGGCGATGCAGAGCGGCGGAAAGCTCGCCTGTCGAGTCGCGGCGAGCGGAGCCGGCAGCGTAGTGATCGAGATCGAAGACAGTGGCGGGGGACTCTCGGAGGAAGTGCGTGCGCGGCTCTTCGAGCCGTACTTCACCACGCGCACGCACGGGACTGGACTCGGGCTCGCGATCGCGGCGCGCCTCGTCGACGAAATGAGCGGACGGATCGAGCTCGTTCCCGTGACCGATGGGCGAGGCACGATCGCGCGCGTTTCGTTGCCCGAGCACCGACCATGAGCACCGAAGGTCCGGATCTCGTCACGCCCGGGCCCGTTCTCGTGACGGGTGCAACGGGTTTCCTCGGGCGCGCGGTCGTGCAGCAACTCGTCGCGCGCGACGTCGAAGTCCACGTCTTCGCGCGAGCTGCATCCGACCGTGGACCGCTGGCGCGGCTTCCCGTCGTGTGGCACGAGGGCGATCTGCGCGATCCGGAGTCGATCAAGCGCGCGGTCCGCGCGCTCGTGCACGTTGCTCGCGCGCGCCGGCGTCCCGCGCGCATCGTGCACAGCGCGGCTTTGATCAGCTACAAGTCGCGGGACAGCGCGCTCGCTCGTGAAGTCAACGTCGACGGAACGCGTCACTTCCTCGACGCGGCCATCGAGTCGGGGATCGCCCGCTTCCTGTTCGTCAGCTCCGTCGTGACGGTCGGACACTCGACACGCGGCGAACCGATCGACGAACGCGTCGACTTCAACAACGGAGGGCTCGGGGTCGACTACGTCGACACGAAGCGCGCCGCGGAAGAGTTGGTGCTCGAGGCCGCGCGATCGCTCGACGTGGTTGTCGTCAATCCCGGCGCGATCTTCGGGCCGGTGGAGCGGCAATCGAACACCGTGCGATTCATCCGCCGGATGGCGGACGGGAAGGCTCCGCGATTCGCGCCGCCGGGCAGCATCGGAGTCGTCGGTGTGCACGACACGGCGGCCGGCGTTCTCCTCGCTCTCGAACGCGGTCGCCGCGGCGAGCGGTACCTCCTCGTCGAATCGAGCGTGAGCGCGCTCGAGCTGTTCCAGCGGATCGCTCGCGAGCTGCGCGTGCGGCCGGCGCGCTGGCGGTTTCCACGGTGGCTATGGCCG
>JANLUN010000823.1:0-14156 GCA_031363505.1 Planctomycetota bacterium
TGCGAGCGCAGTCGCGTGCGCGCGAACGCCGCCGACGAGCAGCGCACCGGCCACGCACGTTCCGATCGCGAGCGGGCGCGATCGAAGGGTCCGATTCATGAGCTCGAGGATCGCCACGACGTGTCTCCCTAATTCTTCCGAAGGGACCGTTCCGAATCGCTGCAGAGCGTAACCGCGCGACTCGATCCGATCTCGTTCGAGCTGTGTACCTGCCGCCCGCGGCCGCGGATCACTGCGCGACCGCGTCAGCGAGTCGTGCGTGATCGCAGGTATTGCAGGGTCGACGCTCCCATCCGATCGAGCAGCGGCTCGAGCTCGGCGGCACTCTCGATGCGCTGCAAGTCGTCGACGTTGGCGAGGCACCACTCGCAACCCATCTCGCGCAGGTGGAAGTCGATGAAGGATCGCGGCCCCTCGGGAAGTGAACCCGCGGCGTGTCGCGCGAGCCAATGCCGCGCCGGACAGCTGACACGACCGGCACACCACGTATCCCCCACGTCGACCGCCAGGTTCGCTTCGTCGTCGACGGCGCTCGCGAGCAGCGGGAGGAGCGCGCCCGCCGGGTCCCGCTCGGCCGCGAGATCGCGCAGTCTGCGGAGCGCGCGAAACTTGATGCCCGCGACCGCCGTCTCGTCACGCAACTCGAAACGCTCCCATGTGTCGCGATTGCGCCAACGGCCACGAAAAAGGGCCTCGATCACCATCAGCCGTGTGAACTCGCCCTGCTCCCACGTCTCCTGAACCCAGTCGCGCAGCATGCCCTGGAGCAAGTCGCGGCCGGCGCGCGCGAGGTCGTTCTTGCGCGCGATCCGGCTCGGCGTCTCGTTCTCCTGCGCGAGCCTCTCGATCGGCGGCGCGTCGTTGGCTTCGTCGCTCGCATCCTGCACCGTGAAGAGCTTCTGACGCCGCATGTGATCGATCGTGCGGTTCTTGCAGATGCCGAAGAGGTATTGCTCGAACGTGTACAGCGGGTCGAAGCTCGCGATGCCGCGCACGGCGCCGAGAAACGCCTCCTGCACGATGTCCTCGCGCGCTTGGCTGTCGGGAACGCGCCGCGCGACGTACGCCATCAAGCGACCGCAGTACGCGCGCTCGACGCGCAGCCACTCTTGGTCGTCGAACGCCGAGAGCCGCTGGATGTCCGGCGTCCAGTCACTCACGCGGGCTGCACCCAGTTGGACACGAGCCACGCGAAGAGTCCGCCGAGCGCGGCGGCGATCAGCACGAAGCCGGCCAGGTTCAGCGCGCGCTTCAGGAAGCCCCAGCCCGTCGCGAAGAGGCTGGTGTGCGTTCGAGTGGAGCTCGGCCGAAGTGCGCTGCGCACGCGACTTCCCACCCCGCGCACGAGCGCGAACAGCACTTCGAGTCCGAGCAGGCCCGTCGCGCCGAGCGTTCCGAGCCAACCGCCTTTGACCTGCGGCGGCACCGGGATCGTGCCCTCGATCATCGGATGGGACGACTGCGGCAGTGCGAGCGCGAGCGCGCGCGGAGCGACACCATCGGACAGGCTGTGCATCACGAAGGCGTCGGGATCGGGTTCGTCGGCGATCTGCTCCGCCACCGTTCTCCGCTCCGGCGACGGCACGAGCTCTGGTTTCGGAGTCGGAGTCACGGGCGCGCCGATGGACGACGAGGCGGCCGACGCGACGGACGCGACGGGCACGGTCGCACTCGGCCACACAGGCGCGTCGCCGCGCGTCGGACGTGGATTCTGACTCGCGGTGCGCAGGCCGTCCCACACACCCCGTGCGACTTCGACCGCACCGCGCGCGAGCTCGGCGGCGGTCTGCCGCGCCTCGCTGTGCGACGATGCCTTGTCGTTCCGCGGCGTCGGCGCGTCGACGGAACCCGGAGGCGCCGGTTTGGCGTGGAAGCGCACGGATTCCCCGGGGCGTGCCGCTTGACCGAGCGCTTCGAGCAGTTCGGACACGCTGTCAAACCGGTCCCTGGGATCGAGGCGCAGGCACCGTTCCACGATAGGACGCAACGTCGCCGGAAAGTCCGGCGCGAAACGCGGCGGCGCATCGGTCTCGCGCACGGCGAGCGTGCCGGGAACCGCGCTCTCGAACGGCAGCGCGCCCGTGACGCTCTCGTACAAGATCACACCCAGCGAATAGATGTCCGCGCGATGATCCGCGCGGTTCTTGATCATCTCGGGCGCCATGTATTGCGGCGTGCCGCGCCCGAAGCTCAGCGTCAGCTTGCCGTCGGTCATCATCTTCGAGAGCCCGTAGTCGCCGACGCGCGCGATCTCGCCCTTCAAGAAGATGTTGCTCGGCTTCAAGTCGAAGTGCACGAGCCGGCGGTCGTGGAGCGCGAGCACGCCGCGACACGCTTGCACGAAATAGAGGAGCGCCGTCTGCGGCGGCAAAGTCTTGCTGCGCAGCGCGCGCGCGAGCGTCTCCTCGCCGGCGTAGCCCATGATCAAGTACGGCACTTCCGCCGCGGTGCCCAGGTCCTCGATCGTGACGAGATTGGGATGGTCGATCGCCGCGAAGTGGCGCACTTGCTCGAGCTCGCGCTCGACGGCTTCGCGCTGCGCGTCGTCGTCGATCTTCAAGAACTTGATCGCGTACGCCTTGCCGATCGAGTGCTTGCGGGCCTTGTACACCTCGCCGAATGCGCCGCCGCCGAGGCGGTTCTGGATCTCGTAGCCGGGGATGAAATCCGGCTGACGGAATCGGTTGTAGAAGGCTTCCCAATCCATGAGGTGTCGGTCCGTCAGCGGGGCCGCGCGTGGACGAGGGATGTGTCCGCTGACGTCATACTACGCGCGGGTCGCGAACTTCTCCAAGGCGGCACGAATTCGGCGGCGCGCATCACGTTGGATCCCGCACGTCCGACGCGCGTCGCAACGAAATACCGAGCGGTGCGCGTCCGCGCGGGCGCGCCCGCACGGCCAGGTGCTGGGGCGTTTCCGGAGGACACGCGACGACGAACGTGGTGCTCGATTCGGCAGCCTGCCCACCGTCCGAGTTCCGCACGCCGCCGTCGCAGTGGATCCAGAGCTCGCGGCCGGAGAGCTTGAGCGAGACCTCGTGTTCGATGTCGGCGAGCGGGATGTGTCGATCGCGCTTCGATCCGATGCGCACCACGCCCGCTTCGTCCGGCGCGAGGAGCAGGATCTTCAGCGCGCCCTCGCACTCCGCGCCGCGCAAGAGCTCGAGCACGGCCGACTGACTGGACGCTTGCGGCTGACGAAAACGAAACGAGAGATTGCGAGCAAGCTCGATCTCGTCCCCGTCGAAGAGCCCTACGGACGGGCCGTCCATCACCCGTCCATTGACGCGCACCTCGCGCGCGAGCGCGCGCTCCATCTGCCAACTCGGGCCGGCGTGGAACGTGTCGCGGCGCACCAGCCGCACGTGCTCGGCTTCGACGTCGGCCAAGAATCGAAGGTCAGCCGTGGCCGAGCTCAGGTGGCCGACCACGACGCGCGCGCTCGCGACGGCGAGGAACTCCCCGGCATCGTCGACCTCGACGTGGAAGCGCGGCGAGGAAGGCTCGACGAACGGCTCGGACATCATCGATCGGGCGTGAGCGGCCACGCTGTTCGCGCCATTGTGCGACGGAGCGCCGCCCGATGCGCGCGCGGCGACTCCACCCGCGCTCGGCGGGCCGTGTTGACGCGCGCGCATCTCCTCCAAGAGCCGTACGATCGGGCGCTCGACGGTCTCGTCGCGCGACCGGTCGAGGAGCGCGAGCCGTCGCCCCCACGCGATCCCCCGCGTCGGATCATCGCGCGCCACCAGAGCCAGCGCGCGTCGCGCGGCCTCGACGTCGCCGCTCGCGATCGCGAGCCCGGCGCAGCGGCACAAGTGCTCCAGGGCGCGTGCGCGCAAATCGCGCGCGCCGCTCGAACCCGAGAGCGGCTCACCGCGCAGGAACTCCAGCGCCTCCCCGTACGCGCCCGCCGAGATCGCACGGCGTGCACGCCTGACGGCGAACATCCGGCGCAGGAACGAGGGCCAACCGATCGGCATGGGACGCCCCTTTCGACGTCACCGCGCCAGGATTTCGCGCGCGGACGGGTCAGGTCGCCGCGATCACGCCGCCGCCCTTGTGGCGCGCGGACTGGAACGCGCGCCGCGCGCGGTCGTACAGGTCCTCGCGCTTGCGGATATCGGGGTGCGGACAAGACGAGATCCCGACCGAGATGATCACCGGATCCCCCACGAGGTCGACCAGGTTCTTGCGCTGGGCGAGATCGCCGACTCGACGCGCCATGACGGCCGCGCCGTCGGGGCCGGTGTTCGGCAAGAGGAAGAGAAACGACGTCTCGTCGAAGCGACCGAGGATGTCGGTGTCGCGTGAGGTCTCGAGGAAGATGCCCGCCAGCTCGCGCAGCACGTTCTCGTCCACTTGTCCTTCGAAGCCGAGCATCACGCACGACAGCGGCTGACCGAATCGGCGCGCGCGCTTGTACTCTTCGTCGAGCTTGTAGTTGAGGAACGCGTAGTTGAAGAGGCTCGTCTCCGGATCGGTCAGCGCGGAGACCAAGTTGTCGTCCGGCGTGCCCGAGATGTCGGTGAGGAGTTCGACCGGCAGCACCGCATCGTCGGACTCGAGTCCGCGGCGATCGCGCATGAGCTCGGGGTTCGCACGATCGTTCGTGGCCAGCAACTCGCGCACTTGGCTGGGCACGAGCGGCCGGTGGAGCACGCCCGTCGCTCCGCAGAAGCGCGCGATCGGTTCAGCGAGTTCGTTGCCGTGATCCGCGACCATGAACGTGCGACAGCGCGTTTGCCCCGCGAGCTTGCGGCACGATTCGTACACGTTTCCGCTGCGCAGCCAGCTGTCGACGAGGATCACGTCCCCCGGCGCAGGCGGCCGCGCGAGGATCTCGGCGACCGAAGGCACCGTCGCGAGCTCCCAGCCCGCCATCGTCTGCACGACCGCGCGAGCGGACGCCATCAGCGACTCGTCGGTGGTCACAACGCGGATCGTTCGCAGTCCGTCACCCATCGTTCCTCGTCCTCTCCCGGGGCCTTCGTGTGAGCTTGTCAAATGGCGGTGGCTCGGATCAACCCATCGACCGCGCCGCGGACGCGCTTCAGCTCGCCAACTCGTTGATCCACTCGGCCGGGATCTCGTAGTTGGCGTAGACCGACTGCACGTCCTCGTTCTCTTCGAGTGTCTCGATCAGCTTGAGGATTTTGCGCGCCTCTTCCTTGTCCTCGACCTTGACCGTCGTCTGCGGCACGTAGCCGATCTCGGCGGAGAGCAGCTTGAGCCCCTTCGCTTCCAGGCTGGTCTTCACGGCCAGGAACTCGGCCGGCGGAGCCACGATCGTCGCGAGGTCGCCCTCGAGGACGACGTCTTCGGCGCCGGCATCGAGGCCGAGTTCCATCAAGGTGTCCTCGTCACGGTCCGCGCGCTCGGCAACGAACACCGATCGGAAGCTGAACAGGAACGCGACCGAGCCCGGTGCGCCGATGTTGCCGGCACTCTTGTCGAAGATGTGGCGGATGTCGGGCGCCGTGCGCGAGCGATTGTCCGTCAGACACGTGATCATGAGCGCGACTCCGCCGGGCGCATAACCCTCGTACACGAGCTCCTCGAACCCATCGCCGCCCTTCTCGCCGGCGCCGCGTTTGATCGCGCGCTCGATGTTGTCCTTGGGCATGTTGCCCGCGCGCGCCTTCTCGACCGCGTACTTGAGCTTGAGGTTCGAATCGATGTCGGCGCCGCTCTGGCGCACGGCCGAGATGATCGCTCTCGAGAACTTGCTGAAGTTTCGCGCGCGCTTCTTGTCGACTGCGCCCTTGCGAGCCGCGATGTTCGACGAGTGAGAGTGACCAGCCATGAAAACGAGAGGGGCAGCGCCTCCGAATGACCGGCAGGGAGCAGACGGCCAGGACAGCGGGAGGCTGCGCTCGCTGGTCTAGCGCTTCGAGAACTGGAAGCCTCGACGCGCGCCGCGGCGGCCGAACTTCTTGCGTTCCTTCATGCGGCTGTCGCGAGTCAAGTGCCCGTTTTCACGCAGCACGTCGTCGAAGCCGGGGTTCACCGTCTTCAGCGCGCGCGCGAGGCCGAGCATCACGGCTTCCGCTTGGCCCGTGGGCCCGCCGCCGCGCACATTGCAGAATACGTCGTACGTGCCCGCGGTCTGCGTGACCTTCAGCGGCTCTTGCGTACGCATCCGCGATTGCAGCGTGCGGAAGAACTCGTCGTACGGGCGGCCGTTGATCAGGAACCCGCCGGCGCCCGGCTTGATGCGCACGCGCGCAACTGCGGTTTTCCGGCGGCCAAGACCCCAAGTGAATTGAGCGGCAGTCATGATCGGATGGTGTCGACGTTCACGGGCTTCTGCGCGGTGTGCGGATGTTCGGATCCAGCGTAGATCTTCAGACGGCGCTGCATGTCGCGGCCGAGCGTGGACTTCGGAAGCATGCGCTTCACGGCGAGCCGCACGATCTCCGTCGGTTGGGTCGCGGCGATCTTCTCGAACGACACGACCTTGCGGCCGCCCGGATACCCGGTGTAGTGCGCGTACGTCTTCTGCAGCGCCTTCTTGCCGGTCGTCTTGACCTTCTCGGCGTTGATCACGACCACGAACGCTCCGTTGAGCTCGCTGGCGGTGTAGTTCGGCGTGTCCTTGCCCATCAAGTTCATCGCGATCTGCGCCGCCATGCGACCCAGCGTGTGCTGGGACGCGTCGTAGCAGATCCAGCGCTCGGCGAGCGTGGCGGATCGGACGTGTGTCGTGCTCATGATTTCGGAAAGGCCGACGTCGATTACGGTCGGCGGGGCGGCATCCCGGATTTCCGGGGGGTGAGAAAGGTATCGGGCCTCGGCCCGGGCAGCAACGGCTTTCTCGGGCCGATGCGGTCAGTCGAAGTTCGCGAGGCGCAGGTACACGCTAGTCGCGCTCCCGGCCGGACGCGGTGATCGCTGCGGGTCGATGCGGGCGATCAGGATCGAGGGCCCCTGCGGCAGTCCGCTCGCGAGCCAGCCCGGAGGGCCTTCCGCCTCGCGCTCGAGCGGCGCCGGCAGCGGCTGGCCGAGAGGCCACGCGCCGTGCGAGTGCCACTCACCGCCTTCCCTAACCCAGGCCTGACTGATGGGCGCGAAACGATTGTGGCTCGGATCGATGCGCTCCTCGCCGGGGTCGAACACGGACAGCCGGTACAGCCGGACGTCGCGCCCGGACACGTCGAGCACCGGCGCCGCGCTGAGCGGCACACGCCACACGAGGCGCGCACCCGGCGGCCACACCTCGATCGACAGCGCGTCGATCGCCATCGCGACATCGAGCCGGTCCGGCGCGGCCTCGACCTCGAGCCACGCCGCCGACTGCGAGTCCGCTTCGATGAGAATGACGTGCGCCTCGAATTCGCTTGCGCGCACCGGCTCGAGCCAGGTGATCGCCGCCGTGCCGACGAGAGTGACGAGCGCGGCGAGCAGCGCGGTGCGTCCGCGCTCCGCGAGTCCGAGGGTCGCCACGCCGAGCGCAGCGAGTGTGAGCAGCGCCGCGACGCTCGGTCGAACGACGTCGCGTGCAACCGGAGGCCGAGCGCGCGCGCGCAATCCCGGCGGCAAGTCCTCGATGCTCGCGCCCTCCGGCTCGAGCCAGCGCACGAACCGCGCGGCACCCTGCTCGGCGGCAGTCCAATCCGCGAGCCGCGCGACGTGGATCGACGGCGTGAAGCGCTCGCCCGCGGTGCGCGCGGGAAGCGGCACGACGAGCCGGCGCGTCTCGCCGGACACGAGCGCGCCCACGAGGCGCGTCTCGCCGCTCGCGCCCATGTCGAGCACGACGCCTCCAAGAGGACCTTCGAGCGCGACCTCGGCGAGCCAAGCGCGCGAACTTCGCTCGAGCGGCGGGGCCGCGAGCATCGTCGAGAGGAGCACAGCGAAGAGCATCTTCGTCACCGCGCTTCGAGGCGTTCGCGCGCGGCCACGGAACACAGCCACAATCCGACGCACCCGAGCACGGGTCCGCCGACGCGAGCGAGCTGGCTCGCCGCGAGGCCGAACGCGTCGCCGCTCTCCGCGATCTGGCGCCACAGCCACGCGAGTGGGCTCGCGCTCGCGAGGGCACCCAGCACGCCGATCGGCTCGCCGAGCAGAGGCCGCCCTCCCTCATGAAGCGCGACGATCAAGAGCGGCAATCCCGGCACGAGCACGAGCCATGCGATCGCGTGGCGCGCGTGCGTCGCCGGCGAGCGCGCGGCTCGACGCGCCGCGACCGCGAGCAGGATCGCGAGCACGACGCTGACGGCAGCCACGACGAGCCGCTCGCGCAACTCGAAGCCAGAAGCGACATCAAGCCGCAGTCCAAGCGCCGCGCACGGAAGCGCGAGCGCGAGCGACGTCCACCGGTTGTGCGCGGGCCGATCCGCGGGTTCCGCGTCACGCGGGATGCCGCGCGGAATTCCCGCGGCGACGAGCCAGGGCAAGATCGCGAGGACCATGCGCGAGCTGTCCGCGAGTCGCTCCGCACTCGCGGGCCAAGCGAGCGGCGCGGCGGACAAAGCCCACAGCGCCGCCAGCCGAGCGGTGCGCCAGCGCACGTCTCACTCTCCTGCTGGATCGCGCCACTGGATCGAAGGCACGTCCCAGCGGACATCGAGCACTTGCCAATCGCGCTCCGCAAGCTGCCCGAGCGCGCGCGTGAGCCCCGACCATTTCTGCTCGGTCGGCAGCTCGCCGGGACGCCCGGAATCGGGAGCACGACCGAACAGCACGACGCGCCGCTCCTCCAACTGGATCAGCACACCGGGCTCGTCGGCGCTCGTCTGCCGCGCGCGCGTCGCGTCGATCAGCGGCGGTCCCATCCGCTCGAACTCGCGCGCGCTCAAGTGCTCGCGCATCGAGATCGCAACCGCGAGCGCATCGATGTGTCGCAGCTCGCGGAGCACTTGTCCGGGCAGGACACGATCGAAGCTCGTGTCGTTCGGCCCGAGCACCGGGAGGAAGCCGCTCCCGACCCACGGCGGAGCAGGGTGCTCGCCCGGCAGGACCATCCCGTCCGCGGCGACCGTCAGGTACTGCTCGCGCTGCATGACGCACGCGACGGGCGCCCGAAGTCGGACATCCACGGCGAAGCTCGCGGGCCACACGACCGACGGCTGGCCGACCTCGGCGACGAAGGGCAGCGCGGCGATCCGCGCCGTCACACGCGCGAGTCCTTCCGGATCGAGCGCGGAGAACGGCGGCGCCTCGGCGACGGCGGCGGAGAGGATCGCGTCCCAGCGCGGGTCGAAGGCCGGTTCGCGGGTCTCGAGGCGGACGCGCCGTGTGTCGACCATCGTGAACCCTTTGGCCTCGACGCTGCTGGACAGGGTCGACACGACCCAGACGAACACGCAGAAAAGCAGGAGCAAAGGGATCCAGAGGCGCACGCGCCCCCGACATCCCCCGTGTGCTCGGCGCGCGCGGGTGCCGCCGCGCCGCCGCCCCTCCCAACCCCTCGACAAAGCGGTCGGCCTAATTCCGCGCGGCGACCATCCGCGGCTCGTTCACCGACGGCTGCGCGGGCGTACCGGGCATGCCCGACGCTCCCGTGACCACCGGAGCTTGGCTTTGTCGCCGCGAGATCTCTTCGATGAAAAGATCGATCGTGGTTTGGATCTCGATCACTTCCTCGCGCGAGAGCGTCAGCGAGCGCGAGCTCTGCTGCGCGTGGAGCTCGTGCCCGAGCAATCGCGACAGCACCTTCAAGCTGGCGAGCTGTCGAACGATCGGATTCTGCTGCTTCGTTTGGCTGTCCATGGGTCCTGCGCTTTCTGCCGGGCGTGGGGCGAGCTTCCGTTCCCCTGCGGTGCGTGCTTAGATACCGCGATGCGGGTCGTGTCTCAAGCGCGCTTTCTGCGTTCTTCCAGCGCGATCTCGGTGCCAACGCGTTGCGCCGATCGCGGGCTGCGAGCGTCCACGCAGCGGATCCGACGGAGATGACGGCGCGCGCCACGCCCGGCCCCGAGCCGGACTCGGAGAAGAGCGACACTCGGACGCCACGCGCCCCGCGTCGAGCGCGTGACCGTAGCGAGGGTCCGCCGGCAAGGCCGCCCGCACGTCCCGCGGCAAGTTCGCCAGCAAGTCCAGCGGCGGATGCATCCGCGCCCGTCACGCACTGGAAGGGCTTCGTCCTCAATCCGTTCCAGATCGACGCGATCGCCGCGATCCGCGGCGGCCATAACGTACTGGTAAGCGCGCCGACCGGCGCCGGCAAGACGCTGGTGGCCGAGTACGCGATCGAAGACGCCGTCGCGCGCGGCCGCCGCTGCATTTACACGGCCCCCATCAAGGCCCTCTCGAATCAGAAGTACCGCGACTTCCGCGACGACCCGCGCATCGACGTGGGATTGATGACTGGCGACGTCACAATCCATCCGAACGCGCGCGTCCTGATCATGACGACGGAGATCTTGCGCAACTCGATCTTCGACAATCCCGAGCACCTCGCGGAGGTCGAGTACGTCATCTTCGACGAAGTCCACTACATGGACGATTTCGAGCGTGGCTCCGTGTGGGAAGAGAGCCTGATCTTCGCTCCGCACACGATCCGCTTCGTGTGCTTGTCGGCGACGATCTCGAACGTCGAGGAGCTCGGCGCGTGGCTGAGCGAGATCCGCGGCCCGGACATGGTCGTCATCCAGTCGAATCGCCGGCCGGTGCCGCTGACGCACCGTCTGTACACGGCGCGCAGCGGCGCGTTCGATCCCGATCAGATCGACCGCGTGCGCAAGCGCGAGCTCCGCGCCGACGAGCCTGAGTCCTCGCGCCGGCGCCGACACGGGCGCGATCGAAACGGCGGCGGACGGCGCGGTCGCGGCGCCGAGGCCACCGAAGCGCCCAGCGCCGGTCCCCTGCTCGACGAGCTCTCGAGTCGTGGACTGATGCCGGTGCTCGTGTTCTCGTTCAGCCGCAAGGACTGCGAGCGCCTCGCGTACGCGAACGCCGAGCGCGAGCTGCTCACGATGGACGAGCGTGCGCGGATGGCCGCGCTCCAAGAAGAGCTCGTGCGGCTCTTCCAGTTCGATCGCGCCGAACTTGCCGGAGAGATCTTCGGAATGGCGCGACGCGGCATTGGCTACCACCACGCCGGCATGCTGCCGATGCACAAGGAAGTCGTCGAGCGCATGTTCACGTCGGGGCTCTTGAAGCTCCTCTTCACGACGGAGACGTTCGCGCTCGGAATCAACATGCCCGCGCGCACGGTCGTGTTCCACAGCCTGCGCAAGTTCGACGGCATCACGTTCGACTACCTGCGCACACGCGACTACATGCAGATGGCCGGCCGCGCCGGAAGGCAAGGGATCGACGAGGACGGGCTCGTTTTCTCGCTCCTTTCGCCCAAGGATCTCGCCGAGGCGCCGTTCAAGCGCTTGTTCTCGGCCAAGCCCGAACCGGTGGAGAGCCGCTTCCGCCTGTCGTTCTCGTCACTTTTGCACGTGGTCGAGCGGCTCGGTCTCGCGCGCGTCCACGAGGCCTGGGAGAAGTCTTTCAATCAGTTCCAGCACCGCAGCGGCAGTCCGAAGCAGCAAGAGCACAACCGTCGCGAGCAACGTCGGATCCTGGATGCGCACCTCGCGTTCCTAACGGAGCTCTCGTATCTCGAAGGCGACAAGCTGACGCCGCGCGGCCGGATCGCGAAGGTGATCAATGGATACGAGTTGCAGATCACCGAGTGCTTGTTCAACGGGACGCTCGAGAACTTGCCGCTCAACGCGCTCGCCGTCGTGTTCGTCGGCTTGGTTTTCGAAGAACGCCGCCGCGGGGAGATGGTGCACGTGCCGGCGCGGCTCTTCGGCAATGTGCGCACGGAAGTCAGCCGCGAGATCCAGCACCTGCGCATCCGCGCCGCGGACTTCCAGCTCACCGCGACCATCAAGCCGCCGGATTGGGGGCTGACCGCCGCCATCGTCGCGTGGCTCGACGGCGTGCCGTTCGCGGACCTCGAGGACCACACGGACGCGACGCCGGGTGACATCGTGCGCAATTTCCGCATGGCCGTTCAATTGATGCGACAAGTGCGGCGCGCAATCGATCCCGCGTGGGACTTGCACGGTCGACTGTCCGAAGCGATGGAGGCGATTCACCGCGACGTGGTCGATGCACGCCGGCAACTCGAACTTGGCTGAAGCGACACGGTCGCGGTCGGCAGAGCTCGGCCGTCGCATCACTCTCGCGGCGTGGGTCGCCATTTTCGCGGCGGTCGATTTCGACAGGCGACTTCTGCCCTGGACGGCGGCGGTGATCGCTGCGATCGCGGGAATCGAGTTCGCACTCGTTCGCTGGCGACGCTCACGGGCCGCGTTCGTCGCGGCGCACTTCGCTCTCGCCGCGATCCTGTCCGCGCACGCAACCGTCACGTTGTCGTCGTTCGACTTGGGGCTCACGATCGGCGCGACAGCGATCGCGTTCGCGAGTTGCGCTGCGCTCGTCGTGCACCGCGCGAGCCGGCGAACACTCGTCTCGTGCTGCGTCTTCGCGGGTACGTGCGCCATGCTCGCGGTCGCCGAGCTCGCACTGCCGCCCAGCATCGCCTGGTCGATGCCGGGCAGAGCGGATCCGTACGAACGTTGGTCCGCGGATCTTTTCGAGCCCGATCCCGAGCTCGGGTGGGTCATGCGCGCGAACGCGACCGTCGAGGACCGCGCGTATCTCGATCTCGATCACCTCGAGTGGAGCGCCGTGTACCACACGGGCGCGAACGGACAGCGCGTGGTGCCGCTGCGGCCCGAGCGCGGACCGGCGCTCCTGCTCTTCGGTTGCTCGTACACCTTTGGACACGGGCTCGCGGACGAGCAGACGATCGCGGCCCAGATTCAGAAGGCGCGGCCCGAGTGGCGCGTCTTCAACTGCGGAGCGCTCGCGTACGGCACGGCGCAAAGCTGGCTCGCGATGCGACGCTGCTCGGAACCGGCCGCGAGCGAAGTCGCGTACGTCTTCATCGACGACCATCTGCGGCGCGACTCCGCCGATCGCGGATGGCTGCGCCAATTCCCGCGCGAGCCGATCTTCCAGCTCGACGCGTCCGGTCAGTTGCAGCGCATTCCTGTCGGAGTGCTGGGATACATCGCGAGGCGCGTCGGATGGTCGCTCTGGAAGCGCTCGATCGTGTTCCGTAGGTTGGACGCGCTCGTGCCGAGTGGACGCGACGATGAGCGCGACGTCGCGCGCGCCGCGGCGCTCGTCGATGCGATGCGCGCCGACGTTCGCGCGAAGTGGGGTCCGGCGTGTCGCTTCGTCATCGTGTTCGTCCCCGAAGCGGAAGAGCGTGAGATGAGCACGCGCGCCCGTGATCTCATGCGCGTTCTCGGACAGCGCGAGTTCGAGTGCATCGACGGGTTCCGCGAATCGAATTGGACGGGGCGCAGCCCCGCTGGGGAGTTCGACCGTGCTACGGGACATCCTCGACCCGAGCTCGCCGCGGAGATCGCGAGCTGGATCACGGGCGCGCTCGATCACGCGCATTGAGTCCGCGATTCCCTAAGCTCCTCTGAAGTTTGGGCAGTCGCTTGGTCGAACTTCGCTCGGCTAGCGGTTTTTTGCGCCGTCCCCCCCAGCGGGCTTGGCGCAAAGCGCATACGATCGCGGCCTCGAGGGGAGGTTTGGGGTGGCAGTATTTCGTCTCGCGACCTGGCCGCGCACAGCGGCCGGAGTCTGCGTAATTTTCGCGGCGTTGCTCGGCGTATGGGCCGAGCGCGCGACCGCATCGCCGCTGGCCGACGAGCCGATCGTGTTCGTGTCGCGCCAGATCCCGCCCTACGGCAGTTATTGGTGGAACGTCGCGAACGACTTGCCGGGTGTCGGGCCGTTCAGTCGATTCCGCGTTGCCGCACCCGGACGGTTGCTCGTGCGCGAAGCGAATGGGAACCTGCGCGTGCTGCTCGATGGCAACGTGCCGACCTCGGCGACGTTGAACTTGATCGACTTCAACGCGCCCGACGTCTCGTACGACGGAACGACCATCGTTTTCGCGGGACTGCGCTCCGGCACGTACGACCTGATGCCGGTCAATCATCCCGGCGCGTGGCGGATCTATTCGATCCGCGCCGACGGCACCGGATTGCGCCAGATCACGTCCACTCCGCCCGCACTCGACTTGTCGCAGTTCGGCGCGGCGGCGCCCGGCTTGCAAGGTTGTGACGACACAGATCCCGTGTTCCTGCCCGATGGCCGGTGCGCCAACGAGGCGATCATCCGCG
>JANLUN010000844.1:0-4374 GCA_031363505.1 Planctomycetota bacterium
CGATTTCTTGTTCCAGCTCGAGTCGAAGCGCTCGTGGAAGATGGTCGAGGTGCGTCACTGCATGACGCTGCTTCTGCTCGGCTACTTCAAGAAGGCCGTGCTGGCGGACAACGTGTCGACGATCGCGGATCAGGTGTTCGCGGATCCCGGGAAGTTCGACGCGCTGAGCAATTGGATCGCGCTCTGCATGTACCACGTGCAGATCTACTGCGACTTCTCGGGCTACTCCGACATGGCGATCGCGACCGCCGGGCTGCTCGGCTTCAAGCTGACCAACAACTTCGACTTCCCGTACTTCTCGCAGAGCATCGGCGAGTTTTGGCGTCGCTGGCACCAGAGCCTTGGCACGTGGCTCAAGGATTACCTCTACATTCCTCTCGGCGGCAGCTGGGGCGGTTGGGGCAAGACGATCCGCAACATCTGGATCACGATGCTCTTGTGCGGCCTCTGGCACGGCGCAGGCTGGCAGTACGTGACGTTCGGCGCGCTGCACGCGTTCTACGTGTCGGTGAACCGCATCTTCAAACACATCGTGCCGAAGGAGAGCTCGCTCGGACGATCGATGGTGTACCTGGGTCCGATCCTGACGACGTATTTCCTATTCGTGGGCTGGCCGATGTTCGCGAGCCGCGGGTTCGACCAGTCGATGGAGATGTACAAGATCTTCTTCTTCGTCTCGCCGGGTGGGACCGAGATGATCGATCGCGGCTGGCTCGGATTCTTCGCGCTGCTCGTTGTCGCGCACTGGATCGCCTACAAGCACTGGCTGCGCGGTCCGATTCAAGCGCTTCCGAACTGGTTGTACGCGCTGGGTTGGGGCGCGATCGCGGGGCTCGTCCTTCCGTGGGTCGCGTTCGGCTACAAGCCGTTCATCTACTTCATCTTCTAGAGGAACGTCTCGAGCCGTGACGAGGACAGCTCGATGACCGCTCGCCGCGCACTGCGCGCGTTGCTCCTCGTCGCCGTGTGCTCTGCGAGCTTCGCGCTCGTCGCGTCGGTGTTGCGTCCGGCCGTGCCCTGGCCCGAGGAGCGCGGACTGCGCGCGAAGTTCGAGTACGTGCGCGATCATAGGGATGAGATCGACGCTATCTACGTCGGCTCGAGCCGCATGATGCGCGCGATCGATCCGCGCGTCGTCGACGCGGAGCTCGCGGCGAACGGCTTGCCGTGGACCACGTTCAACTTCGGCGCCGACGGGATGTTCGGCTTCGAGAGTGACTTCGTGTTGCGCGAGATCCTGGCCCTCGAGCCGGCGCGGCTGAAGACTGTCTTCTTCGAGGCGGCGACGTGGTATCCGGGTTTCGACGAGCCGGGCAGCACCAATCCTGAGTCGTTGCGCTGCGCGTTCTGGCACTCGCCGACAGCGACGCGGCATGTGCTGGAGTCGGTCCGCCGCTTGGATGCGCCGTTCTCCACGCGCGTTGACCTCTACCGCGTTCACCTCGCCGCGTTCGGCAAGAAGATGTCGAACTTCGGTCAGGGGCCGCGCGTGCTCGCGAAGGCGCTCGGCACCGATACGGACGCGATCAGCGCGGACGTTCCTGCCGCCTTGATCGCGGAGACGCGCGGCTATCAGCCGCTCGAGCTCTTGACCGACCGCGTGCACACCGAGGGTCGCGACGTGTTCTTGAGCGCGATCGAGAACTACAAGAAGCTGATCGCGGCGATCCCGGCGGAGAACGCGCGTGCGACGTCGCTCGAGACGTACAACGCACCGGCGCTCGCGGATCAATACCGCGCCACGGAGTCGCGCGGCGTCGAGCTCGTCCAAGTCGTTCTGCCCGCGCGCAGCGGCTCGCCGCTCTTCGGCAAGCTCGAGCAATCGAAACTCGTTCCGGTGCTCCTGCACTTCAATCGTCCGGACGTGTATCCGGAGCTGTACGAGGTCGAGCACCACTACGACATGGGGCACTTGAATCGCGAAGGCGCGATCGTGTTCAGTCGACTGCTCGCGCGCAGGTACCTCGATCACCGTGAGGCGCGCCGATGATCTTCACGGAAGCGCGCTTCTTCGCTCTCTTCGCGCTGTGCTTCGGCGTGTACTGGTCGCTGCGCCATCACACGGCGCGCAAGTGGTGGATCCTCTTCTGCAGCGCGGTGTTCTACGGCGCGTGGGATTGGCGCTTCCTCGGCCTGATGTACGTGTCGGTGACGATGGACTGGACGATCGGCTGGATGCTCGGCCGCGATCCGGTGCCCGGTGGGCGGCGAACGTGGCTCATTGTGTCGCTCATCGGGAACCTCGGGATCCTGGGCTTTTTCAAGTACTTCAACTGGTTCGTGTCGTCCGCGGTCGCGTTCGGATCGTGGCTCGGATTCGAAGTCGACGCGCCGACTTTGAGGATCGTGCTGCCCGTCGGGATCAGCTTCTACACGTTCCAATCGATGAGCTACACGATCGACGTGTACCGCCGCGAGTTGAAACCCGCGCGCACGTACCTCGACTTCGCGTTCTTCGTCACGTTCTTCCCGCAGCTCGTCGCCGGGCCTATCGTCCGCGCGATCGACTTCCTGCCGCAGCTGGCCTCGATGCGGCTTTGGAAGGACGTCAACGTGCGCGCGTGCGCGACACTCTTCGTGATCGGGTTCATCAAGAAGGCCTGCATCGCGGACAACATCTCGCCCACGGTCGACTTGATCTTCGCCTCTCCCGAGGCTTGGTCGGCGCTGTCGAACTGGATCGCGGTGGTCTTGTACGCGATCCAGATCTACTGCGACTTCTCGGGCTACACGGACATGGCGATCGCGCTCGCGGGCCTGCTCGGATACCAGCTCACGCTCAACTTCGACTTCCCTTATCTCTCCACGAACATCACGGAGTTCTGGCGTCGCTGGCACATCTCGCTGTCGACGTGGTTTCGCGACTACCTCTACATTCCGCTCGGTGGCAATCGCCGCGGGCCCGCGCGCACGTACCTCAACCTCGCGATCGTGTTTTTCGTGTGCGGCCTGTGGCACGGCGCGAGCTGGAACTTCGTCGTTTGGGGACTGATGCACGGCGCGTTCTTGATCGTGCACCGTTTCTGGAAGGGAGCAGTCGCCGCCGATTCCGCGGCAGGACGAACAGCCGCCGCGCTCGGTGCCCCGCTCACGATGCTCGGCGTGCTCGCGGCCTGGGTCGTCTTCCGCGGCGAAGGCGTCGCGAAGACGTCGACCATGTTCGAAGTGCTGCTCGGCGTGCGCGCGGGCGGCGTGGGGGAGGCGACGTCGCTCTGGCTCGCCTTCGTGAGCGCGTGCCTCGCGGCGCACATCGTGTCGCGTGCGCGATGGTTCGTCCGTTGGCATGGATGCGTGTCCGACTGGGTGTACGCCGCGGGCTTGGGAGTCGTGCTAGCGCTCGTGATCCCGTGGATCTCGGACGGGTACAAGCCGTTCATCTACTTCCAATTCTGAACGGCGCAGTGGAGTGATACGCGCGGCCTCAGTCTTGCATTGCACGCGCGCCGATGCGCCGCACGTTGGACACCACGAGCTCCCGTCGAGTCGTGCGCGGTGCGCATGTGCGCATGCGCTCACTCGATGCACGGATGCGCGCGCAGGCGGGAGGGCGATGAGCGCGCGCACTCGATCGATTGCCGGCCTGTGGCTCGTGCATGCACTCGCCAGCTGCGCGCACCTCGGCCACACGGACGAGCCCGCACAAGTGATTCGCGGTCCGATGCCGTCGCGCGCCATCGCGCCCGTGCACCTCATGTTCATGGCGCTCCGCCCGCGGGTCGCGACGACCCAGCCGGAAGGCTCAGCCGGCGTCCAAGTCACGAGCGCCTACAGCAGCATGTTCGAGAACGGCAACTCGTCGAGCTCGAGCGTCGTGCTCGACGGCGAGCTGTGGCGCAACGCCGTGAGCGTGCGCTACGGACTGTCACCGAGCGCGGACATCGAGATCGAAGTGCCGACGCTCTACTCGACGAGCGGATTCCTCGACGACTTCGTCGAGGAGTTCCACGCGCTCTTCTTCCTTCCGAACAGCGGTCGCGACGAGCGTCCGGAGTTCGCGTACGAGATGGAGGTCCACAAGAACGGCGGGCGGATCTACGACATGGAGGGCGACCAGTTCGGGTTGTGCGACATCCCGATCGTGTTCACGCATCGCATCGCCGACGAGACGGGCGCGAGTCCGGCGCTCGCAATGCGCGTCGGTGTCGAGCTCCCGACTGGATCGGAGAGCCGCGGATTCGGCAACGGCGCGATCGACGCCGGCGCCGGGATCCTCGCGCAGAAGTCGTGGAGTCGATGGACGGGCACGGCCGCGGTCGACTACGTGCTGACGGGCGATCCGTCGGCCTTCGAGGAGAACGATGTCGACGCGCTCGACCTTTTCGACGCGCAACTCGGCGTGGAGTACCGCTGGAACGACGACGTGTCGCTCGTGAC
>JANLUN010000848.1:0-8386 GCA_031363505.1 Planctomycetota bacterium
AGTGCCTGCGGCAACCGGCATGGTGATGGACCTGAACCGATTGACGCTCGTGCTGCACGAGGAGCTGATCAGTCAGGTGGACCACAAGCACTTGAACCTCGACGTGCCCTTTCTGGCCGGCGTGATCCCGACCGCGGAGAACGTCGCGATCGTGTTCTGGAAGCGCCTCGAAGAGCGATTGAAGGGATTCGAAGGATGTCGACTACACCGCGTCCGGGTGTGCGAGAGCCGGAACAACTTCGTGGATTATCACGGCCCGGCGACTTGAGCACGAAAGATCTGATCCAGCAGATCCTCGTCAACATCGGCGAGGATCCGACGCGCGAAGGGCTCCTGCGGACGCCCGAACGCGTCGAGCGCGCACTCCGCGATCTCACGGCAGGTGCGAGTCAGACCGTCGAAGAAGTCGTCGGTCACGGCGTCTTCGAGGAGGACTGCTCGGAGATGGTGATCGTCAAGGACATCGAGTTCTACAGCCTGTGCGAGCACCACATGCTGCCCTTCTTCGGCCGGGTCCACGTGGCGTACATCCCCGACCGAAAGATCATCGGCCTTTCGAAATTGCCGCGGATCGTCGACGTCTTCGCGCGCCGACTTCAAGTCCAGGAGCGGATGACGGTTCAGATCGCGCAAGCGATCGAGAAGGTGCTGTCGCCGAAGGGCGTGGGCGTCGTGGCGGACGCGGCTCACCTGTGCATGATGATGCGCGGCGTGCAGAAGCAGAACTCGTCGACCATGACGTCGTGCCTGCTCGGCTCGTTCCGCAGCGATTTCCGGACGCGCAACGAGTTCCTGGGACTCGTGCGCTCGATCAGGCACTGAGACCGGAAGACACGCTCTCGTCATCCGGCCGCGGAGCCAGATCCGCGCCCGTCAACGAGTCGCGACGCGCGGAGGCACGTCGAGGTCGTCGACGTTCGCGCCGTCGGGCGCGTTGTACGCCTTCCAGATCACCTCGGCGACGTCCTCGGGCTTGTTCATCTTCGTTCGGTCCCAATTCCCCGGAACGCCGTCGAAGATCGTTGTGTCCGTCTGATTCGGATAGACGGTCGAAACGCGAATCCGCTTGTCGCGCAAGTCTTCGCGCAGCGAGTCGCTGAACCCGCGCAGCGCGTACTTCGACGTGCAATACGCGACGCACTCCGGAAACGGCTGCTTCGCGGCGACCGAGGCGATGTTAAAGATGTGAGCGCGCTCGCTCTCCATCAGGGCGCCGAGCGCCTCGGACGTGACGTAGAACGGTCCCGTCACGTTGACGTCGAGGTGCTTCTTCCACGTGGCGACGTCGAGCTTCTCGAACGGCTTCAGATCGAACACGCCGGCGTTGTTCACGAGCACGTCGAGCGTGCCGCCGGTGAACTCGATGGATCGGTACACGGCGGCTTCCACCGAGCCGTGATCGGCGACGTTCATCTGCTGCGGACGCCCTTTTCCGCCGGCCTTCTCGATCTCGATCACGACTGCGTCGAGGTCGCTCGAATTTCGTGCAGCGACGGCGACATGCGCGCCCTCGCGCGCGAACCGCAGCGCGATGGCGCGTCCAATTCCCCGGCTTCCGCCCGTGACGAGCACTCGGATCTGTTTCATGTGTTCCGTCCGCGGCGGATTCCGGCCCGGCGCGGCGACAGCATAGCCGACGCCCGCGCGGCCCGTCTCGTCCGGATCCACGTCGCTGCGCAAACCGGCGATCGGCTGCCGCTACAATCGTCGCGTGAGCTGGACGGATCTCGTCACGCAGTTTTGTTTGGAGCTGGCCTTCGGGGTGCTCTTCGCGCTCGGATTCGTCCCGACCGCACCCGTCGGTCGACTCTTCTACCGCGTTATGGCGACCACGGCGTTCCTGCCGCTCGCCGCGGTCGTGGTCGTGCCGTTCCTCGTCGGTGATGTCGACCGGCGCGATCCCGTCCTGTGGGCCGCCGCGTGTGCGCTGCTCGCGTATCCGTTCGTGTCCGGCGGAGTGCGCGGTTGGAAATGGAAGGCCGCGCTCGCGTGGTGCCTCGTGGGCACCGGGACCGCGCTCGCGATTGCCGTGAGTCGCGCCAGTTTGGCGACGAGCGTCGGCACGGTGGTGCTCGGGACGGTCTCCGCGATGGCGACGGGAGCGGTCGCGGGGAGCGTGTCCCTCGCGATGGTGCTCGGTCACTGGTACTTAACGGTGCCGACGCTGCAGGTGTCGCACTTGCGGAGACTGAATCGCGTCACGGTCGGATCGATGATCGCTTGCTTGTGCGCGGTCGTGTTGACGTGCTGGCTCTTGTCCGAGCGATTCGGCGCGGCCGAGATTCCACTGCTCGCGCCCTTTGGGCTCTTCCAGCTGGGCACGCGTCTGACGGCCGGCTTGTTGCTCCCGCTTCTTTTCGCGTGGATGACGGCCGGATCGCTCCAGTATCAGAACACGCGCTCGGCCACCGGAATCCTGTACGCATCGACGATCCTCGTGTTGATCGGGACGGCGGTTTCGGTCTCGCTGCAGGACTCCTACGGGTTTCCGCTGTGAACACGGACCGAACTCGAACGCCGATGCGCATCCAAGTGCGATGCGTGTGCGCGGGCGCGCCGTGGATGCGTATGAGCGCGCGTAGCCCGAACGAGTTCGCAGCAGCTCTCGTGTGCGCGCAGTGCGGACGCCAAGTCTCGCTGCACACGGAGTCCGCGACGACGACCGGCGGGCTCGTGGGTTGTCTCGCGTGCGGACATCCCGAGCTCTTCACGCGCAAGAGTTGCCCACCGTCGCTCGGTATCGTCGTCGTCGTCGTCGCGGCGGTGCTCGCGCCGTGGACGTACTACCTCAGTCTGGTCGGCGCGGCCGTCATCGACTTCGCGCTCTACCGGCTCGTGCCGGATGTCGTCGCGTGCTACGTGTGCGGAGCGGAGCATCGCGCGTTCGATGCGACGCCGCGCCATCCGCGGTTCGATCGTCAGATCGAGGAGCGCCTGCGCTACGGTCCGCGCGCCGTGATGGGCCGCGCGATGCGCTCGGGCGGAACGGCGGGAGCTCCCGAGCCGGAGCACTGAGTCACGCGGGAGACACGCAGTTTCGGCCGCGCGATGCGTCAGCGCGCGTCGTGCAGTTGCTCGCGCAGCCTGGCCGCGTCTTCGGCCGGTAGCTGACACGCGTAGTTGCGACACACGTACGCGCGCGCGCCGCCCGCACCGGTCGTGCGTCCGTCGAGCAGCGGAATCAGTGACGAGTCGCTGCCTGGCGCAGCCAGCGCGACGATGCGCTGCGGCAGGAACGAGCCGCGCACCACGCGGAGCAGGTCTCGCACGCCGCTGTGATCGCGCTTCCCCGCGATCACGATTTCTCGCGGGCCGATCGCGAGGAAATCGACGGCCATCAGCAGTTGGCTGAATGCCGCCGGGTAGCGATTCACGAGTCCGCCCAGCGCGGTGATCGTGCGTTCGGCGCGCTTGGCAAGTTCGCCCTGTCCACAGAACTCGGAGAGTCGCAGCAGATTGAGCGCGTGCACACCATTGCCGGACGGCAGCGCGCCATCGTGCGGGTTCTTCAGGCGCGCGATGAGCACCTCGTGGTCCTTGCCGGTGGTGAAGTAGGCGCCGTGCTCGGCATCTTCGAACTGCTCGTCGACGATTCGCGCGAGAGCGAGCGCTTCACGCAGCCACTGCTCGTCGAAGTCCGACTCGTACAGATCGATCAGCGCCTGGATCATGAACACGTAGTCGTCGAGGTACGCGTTCAAGTGCGCGCGTCCGTTGCGAGCGGTGGCGTACAGCCGCCCATCAGGCTGGCGCATTCCCGCGAGCACATAGCGTGCTGCGCGCGCTGCGGCCTCGAGATAGCGCGGCTCCTCGAGCACCTGAAACGCTTGCGCCAACGCGGAGATCATCAGCCCGTTCCACGCGGCGAGCACCTTGTCGTCCGTGCCGGGATGAACGCGCTTCTCGCGCGCGGCCAAGAGCTTCGCGCGCGCGTCCGCCATCGCGGCTTCCAACGTTTCCACGTCGACGTGCAGTCGTTCCGCGACCCGTGCCGGTGGATCGTGACGCCACAGCGCGGAAAGCCCGTGCTCGAAATTGCCCTCGTCGGTCACTCCGAACCACGCAGCGGCCCACGCGCCGTGACGCGGACCGAGCACTTCCACGAGCTGCTCGGGACTCCACGCGAAGAACTTGCCTTCGACGCCTTCGCTGTCGGCATCTTGCGAGCTCGCGAAGCCCCCGCTCGACGTCTGCATCTCGCGCAGCGCCCAGTCGCACGTGTCGCGCACGACCGCGGCGTACGAGGCGCTGCCCGTGAGGAGGTGCGCCTCGAGGTAGGCGGGAACGAGGAGCGCGTTGTCGTAGAGCATCTTCTCGAAGTGCGGGATCAGCCACTTCTCGTCGGTGCTGTAGCGGTGGAAGCCGCCGCCGAGTTGGTCGTGAATTCCGCCCTCGGCCATGCGATCGAGCGTCGTGCACGCGATTGCGCGCACCGTGTCCTTGCGCGTACGCGAGGCGTGTCGCAGCGCGAGCCGCACATCCATTGCATGAGGAAACTTCGGTGCTTGTCCGAAGCCGCCCCACAGCGGGTCGAAGCTTTGCTCGAGCGCCGCGAGCGATCGATCGAGCACGCCCGGATCGATCGTGGCCGTGGCGTTCCATCGCCCTTCGTCGGCGATGCGCTTGGCCATGCCTTGGCCCTGGCGAACGACGTTCTCACGGTTCTCGGTCCACGCGCGCGCGAGTCCCGTGAGCACATCGGGGAAACCGGGACGTCCGTGCGCACCGCGCGGCGGAAAGTACGTGCCGCCGAAGAACGGCTCGAGCTCGGGCGTCAGGAACACGCTCATCGGCCAGCCGCCGCTGCCGGTCATCGCCTGCACGGCCTTCATGTAGATCTCATCGATGTCCGGTCGCTCCTCACGATCGACCTTGACGCAGACGTAGTGCTCGTTCATCAGACGCGCGATTCCCGCGTGCTCGAACGATTCACGCTCCATCACGTGGCACCAGTGACACGCCGAGTATCCGATCGAGAGGAAGATCGGTTTGGTCTCGCGCTTCGCGCGCGCCAACGCTTCGGGACCCCACGGGTACCAGTCGACCGGGTTGTGGGCGTGCTGGAGGAGGTAGGGACTCGTCTCCTGGGCGAGACGATTCGTGGGAGTGCGCGGTGCGTCGCTCATCGGAGTTCGTGACAGATTCGACGGATGGATCGGTGAGTCAGCGGACGTAACCGAGTCGCCGCAGGTCCTCGAGCACTTCCGGATTCATCTCGGATTGACCCGTGGCGCGCGGCGCGGGCGCGATCTTCAATGCGTCGGCGAGCCAACGGTCGAGACTCTGCGACAAGCGATCCGCGACGTCGGCTCGGCTGCGAGAGAGATCTTGGGTCTCGAGTGGATCGTCCTTCATGTTGAACAACATGCGCGCGCCGCCGCTGGAACGGAACAGCTTCCAGTCGCCCTCGCGCAACGACTGGATCGACGTGTCGATGCGCGCGAAGTCGAAGTCCTTCAGGTGTGGATCGTTTTTCAGAGTCTGAATCGGCCGGTGATACTCGGACACCAAGTTGCGCGTGAAATCGACTTCGTCATCCACCTGCGGCAGAACTCGCGCGCCCGCCGGAATCTTGTCCAAGCCGAACTCCGGAGCGCCGAGCGTCACGCACGTCGCGAACAGGTCCTGGAGCTGCACGGGGTGCGGCACGCGAGCTCCGCGCGGATACAGGAACGGCGCGTGCACGACGAGCGGCACGTGCAGCAGCTCGTCGTACAGGTTCAGGCTGAAGTTCGCCTCGTGACCGAGCCGACCGTGCTCGCCGACCTGCTCGCCGTGATCCGACGTGACGATGAAGAGCGTGTCGTCGAGCATCCTGAGCTCGCCCAATAGGTCGAAGAGCTCGCCCACGCGCTCATCGAGGTAGCGAATCTCGGCGTCGTACAGACCCGCGAGCATCGCGAACTGCCGCTCGTCGAGCCGCAATCGACCGACATCGGTGGCGGCCGGATCGCACGGGACGGCGAGTGCTTCCTCGAACGTCGTCGAGGGCGGCAGGAAATCGCGCGCCAGGGCGGCGGGGGGGAAGTACGGGTTGTGCGGCTCGATGTAGTTGACGAACAAGAACAATGGACGGGTGTCGTCCGTGTCCTTCGTGAGCGTTTGGCGGATCCGCGAATTGGTTTCGGCGGCGCCTGCGTCCTGCACACCGTCCGCCACCGGCATGCGGCGGCGGTTCTGCGTGTACCCCTGCTCGGTCCGCCGAGCGACGTGCACGATGTAATCGGGCTCTCGTTCGCGCCGGATGAGGTTGACGAACTTGTCGAACCCGCGGTGAAGACCGCTGCTGGGGCCGATCCAACTGTTGTTCGAGAACCCGAGCGTCCGGTACCCCGCGTCGGAAAGAATCGTCGCGAGCGTCGTGATCGACGAGTCGAGCACCAAGTGATCGGTCGTGGCCCCGTGGCTACTCGGCGGGAGCCCGGTGAACATCGAGGCGTGCGACGGCAGCGTCCACGTGGACGTGCTGAACGCGTTCAGGAAGCACGCGCCCCCTGCGGCGATCCGCTCGAGATTGGGTGTCGTGGGCGCCTGATGACCGTAAAGCGACAGATGCCGCGCCGCAGTCGTGTCCATCACGATCAGGACGATGTGCGGTCGCTTCTTCGGTCCGCTCGTCCGTGAACAAGCCGCCGCGCCGACGAGCACTGCGAACGCGACGAGCCACGCGACTCGAATCGGTGCGTAGAGGGAGTCGACTTCGAATCGAGCGCGGCGCATGCGTCGGAGCATACTTCTGTGCGACGAGCGCGGGCAGAGTCCGGCCGAAATGAAAAAGCCCCGCGACGCGCGCGGGGCTTTTTCTAGTCGTCCCGATCCGCGCGGCGCGCGAACCAGGGAGTGACTCGATGGATCAGAAGGAGACGACCAGGCCGAGCGCGAACTCGTCGACTTCGAGCGCGGTGTTATCCGAATCGCTCGAAGCGAACTGCGCCATCCACTTGATGTCGTGGCCTTGCGTGTAGCGGTTCACACCGACGCGCCAGACCGTCGTATTGTCCGTGTCGTCGGCATCTTCGTAGCGGGCCGCGACTTCATACATGTCCGTGAACATGTAGGAACCAGTGACATCCCACGGGGTCGCGTCGCCGATGTCCTTGTCGAGGTCCACGACTTCCGCGGCCGCCGAGAAGGGGCCGGCCGTCATGGCGACTTCGCCCGCGAGGGCCATGCCGTCGTTGAAGGCACCGTCGTCGGAAACCGCGACGCCGGCCGTCAGGTTGGTTTCTTCACCGGCGCCGTACGCGCCTTCGACCTTGCCGACGCCCGCGCCCATCAGGTTCGCGGTGACACGGCCGGTGAAGAGGTATTCCTCTGCTTGTCCATCGGATCCGTTTTGCGCGGCGACGTGCCAGTCGATCGTGTCGAACTGACCGCTGAACATGAGGCCGAGGTCGCGACTGTCGAACTGTTCGCCTAGGATCGTGCGATCTAGGAAGAGCAGCTTGTTGTCGGAGACGAGCGAGCTGCGCAGGAAGGGTTGCTTGAAGCGACCCATCTTGCCCGTGACCATGTCGCCGATCTTCCAGGTCGCGTAGGCGTCCTTGATCGTGCCGACGTTGCCGATGGTGAACGAGTCACCCCCGTCGTCGGTGATGTCCGTACCGGACCCGCCGAAGTCGAAGCTCAACTTGTACGAGTAGCCGCTGCCAGCGTCCCCGGTGATTTCCACGCGGGCCTGGTCGAGCTGGAACCCGTTCTCGTCGTCCGACGACGGGGTGCTGGGGTCGACGTCGATGTCGTCGGAGAATCGCCACGAGGAGATGATCCACCCCCCGACCTTCGGTCCGGTGTTTTGAGTGTTGAGGCTGGACGTCAGGCTTGCGATCTCCTGATCCAGGCTCGACCACTCGTTTTCAGATGCGACGCCGGGCGCGCTGACCAGGGTCAACGCCGCGGCGCTGTAGACGAGCTTGTTCATGCGTAGTGCACTCCAGAAAGAGACAGAGAGAGTCGGTGAATTACGGGATGGGGGGGTAGAGCGGGCAGAGGATGCCGCTCATCCGACGCGAGGAAAAGGGCGCGGTGGTTTTTTTTGCCGTCATCGAGCCCCTGGAGCGATCGGCGCGGGGCCTGCGGGGGCGCCCCGCAATCTGCTTCCGCCCATCATGGAACTCCTAAGTTGCGATTGCAAAGTAATTTATGTGATCACGTGGCGGCGTCGCCCGGCTCGCTTGGGAACGCAGCCACCCCTGTAAGAACAGTTTCCAGGCCGGTCCGCGGCGTTCCTCTGGATTGCGACATCCTAGGATTGCGCCCCCTCGGGGCGCCCGGAAGGCGGCCGGGGTCGTGGGCAATCGGCTAGTCGCCTACGGTCCGATCCTTCCCGCCACACTGCTTCCGTTCGTCGAGCCGACGCAAGTAGGGCGCGAGGAGTTCATCCGCC
>JANLUN010000869.1:0-6173 GCA_031363505.1 Planctomycetota bacterium
AGCTCGCCGAGCAAGGGAAGTTCGTCGACAGTCAACGCGAAGGCGAGTGGCTCGCGTGGAGCGAAGACGGAAGCGAAGCGTGGCGTCGCACGTACCGCAGGAATATCCGCACGGCGCAGGTGCCCGTGAAGTCGAGCACGAAACCTGCGGCCGCACCCATTGTGGATTCGGAAGATCAGGCGACGACGAGTGGCGATCCTTGAAGCGGGTCGCGTAGTGCCGTCGCCTGCGCGTCCGCCGTCGGCGCTCGGCAGTCTGTCGTTGCCGCGAGTCGCGCTCATCCTCGCCACATCGCTCGTCCACGCGCGCACCCTGCGCTTTGGTTTCACTCCGCTCGACGATCGTCTCTTGATCCTCGACCGCGTTGCGTGGCTCGCGGATCCATCGCACGTGCTCGCTGCGTTTCGCGAGGGCGTGTTTCTCGGCAAGGAGCAGAACTTCTACCGGCCGATGCTCACGTTGAGCTTCATGGTCGACACGATGCTCGGTGACGGTGCGGCGTTCGCCTATCACCTGACGAACGTGTTGCTCCACGTCGCCGCCGTGCTGCTCGTCTTTGCCACGCTGCAGCGTCTCGATGTGAAGCGCGAGCTCGCGTTCCCCTTGGCGCTTCTCTTCGCCGTGCACCCGGCGTTCACGCACGCCGTCGCGTGGCTGCCCGGACGAAACGATTCGCTGCTCGCGATCTTCGTGCTCGGCGCGTTCCTCGCGTTCGAGCGCTGGCGCGCGTCGGAAAGCCTCGCCTTGGGGACGGCGTTCGCCTTCCTGTTCTTCCTCGCGTTGCTCACGAAGGAGAGCGCCGCCGTGCTCGTCCCGCTGTGTGTGCTGCGCTTGTGGCTCGTGCGGCCGAGACCGACTGCGCGCGCGATCACGTGGCTGTCAACGAGCGCCGTCGTTGCCCTCGTCGTGTGGTACGTCCTGCGCGGCCGGTACGGGGGCACGCAATCCGGTGCGCGCTTCGATGCGGGCGCGTTGCGCGAGTTCGTCGACGCGCTCGTCGTCCTGTACGGCAAGCTCATCGCGCCGCTTTTGCAGTCCGTCGTGCCGACGACCTCCGACTCGTCGCTCGTTCCCGGGATCGTTGCGCTCGTTGCGACGGTCGCCGTCGCATGGCGCGCCGGGTTTCGCAACGCGCGCGTCGCGGCGTTCGGCGCGGCGTGGTTCGTCGCGTTCCTCTTCTTGCCCACGCTCGCAGGTTCCTTGGGCGTCGTCATGCCGATTCATCATGAGCACCGGCTCTATCTGCCCGCCGTAGGTTTCTTCGCCGCCGTCGCGCAGCTGCGGTTCGAGCGTCTCGTCCCCGCGCGCCGCGGCGTCGCAGCGGCGGCGATCGGCATTCTCGCGATCGCGTTCGCGGCGAAGACCGTCGCACGCAGTTCGGCGTACGCGACGCCGCTCGCGTTCGCGGAGGACGCCGTGCGGACGTCGCCGAGCCTCGCGGTCGCGTTCAAGATGCGGGCGGACGTCCTTTTGGAAGCGAAGGAGCTCGACCGCTCGATCGCGGACTCCGAACGCGCGCTCGCGTTGCGGCCCGGCTACGGCGGCGCGCTCAGCAATCTCGGCAAGGCGCACTCCGAGGCCGGACGACCCGCTCGCGCGATCGAGTTCTACACGCGCGCGATCGCAGCCGAGCCCGACGATGTCGAACACCGGAACAACCGCGCGGTCGTGTACCTCTCGAGCGACGACACCACGCACGCGCTCGAGGATCTCGACTTCGTCCTCGCGCGCGATCCGCGCAACTGGAAGGCGCTGAACAATCGCGGCCGCGCGATGATCTACGCGAAACGCTACGACGACGCGGTGACGAATCTCACAGCGGCGATCGAGCGCCGACCCGAGGACGGCGAGGCGTACCACAATCGTGCGGTCGCGCTGTTCTACCGCAAGGAGTACGCGCGCGCGTGGTCCGACGTCGACGCTGCACGCGCGCGCGCGATTCCAATCGCACCCGCATTCCTGGACGCGCTGCGACGCGAATCTCCGCGCGACAACTGACACGGTGCCTTGACGGCGGACAACGGACGCCGTGCCTTGACGGATTCGGACGTGAGCCGGAGACTTCACGACATGAACCGCATCTCGTTTTTTCGCTGCGTGGTGGCCGCCGCCGTGATCACGACTCAGACCGCGCTGGCTCAATCGTTCACCGAGGAGTTCACCGGCGGCGCGAACACCGCTGGTTGGACGTGGGGCAACGGCTTCGACGTGATCGAGTCGAGCGGCGGCAATCCCGGACACTTCCTCCACAATCCGAGCGTGGACACGTTCGCGCCTTGGGCGCGTTCCGCGCTCGGAACCACGTCGGCGTTCACGGGCAACTATCGCGCGCGCCGCGTCACGAACGTCGGAGTCGACATGGCCGTGTTCGCGCACGACTTCAACTACCAGCGCGAGCTGACGTTGATGCTGCGCAGCGACGCCGGAACGCCGGGCGATCCGAACGACGACTGCTACGTGTACACGCCGAGCGCGACGTTCGTCCCGTACCCGGCCGACGGTTGGAGGAGCTTCGACTACGCCATCCCGTCGCAGCAGATGACTCTACCGGCGGGCTGGAACACCTGGAGCGTGTTCGGTACGTGCCCTGCTCCCGACGTTGCGTGGAACAACGTGATCACGAACGTGACGGAGGTGAGCTGGTTCTTCGGCGATCCGACGTTCTTCTACATCTTCATGATGTGGAACCTGGGCCTCGACAACGCGCGCATCGAAGAGGAGCCGCACCCGACCTTCTGCTTCGGCGACGGCTCGCTCGCGACTCCGTGTCCGTGCGTTCCGCCGAACGTCGTGCCCAGCCCGCCGGCGGCAGTCGGACACGGGTGCGCAAACTCGCAGAATCTGGACGGCGCACTCTTGAGCGGAGCGGGCTCGCCGGCTCCGGACAACGTCGCGTTGAGCGCGTTCGTCAGCCCGGTGTACGTGGGCTTCGGCTTGCTTCTGAAAGGCGATGCCAACGCGCCCGGGGGCATCGCTTCAGCGGATGGAATCCGCTGCGTCGACGGACAACTGATCCGATTCGGCGCGCACTACGCGGGGACGAACGGTGCGCCGCAAGGCTACTGGACCTATCCGAACACGGTGCAGACGAACCCGGTGTCGGTGCAAACCGCGCAGTCGCCAGGTCAGTGCGCGTACTACCAGCTCTACTACCGCAGCACCGCCGCCAACTTCTGCACGGCCGCGACGACGAACTGGTCGAACGGCGTGCGCGTGGACTGGCCGTGATGTCGCGCGACGGCGCGCGTTACTCGTCTGCGCGCTGCGCCGGGATTCACCGCGCGACCGGTGAGGCCGAAGCGCGGCTTTAGTCCGGCGTGCCGGTCAACACCCACGCCGCCCAATCACGCGTCGTGTACTTCAACTCGCCGCGCTCGTCCTTGGCCTCGCGCAGCGCCTTCTTCGCTTCCCAGAGTGCCTGCCACTTGGGTTCGTTCCGAACCCAGAGGCGTCGGTAGAAGTCGATCATCAACTCCTTCGTCGCTTCGTCGGGCACTTTCCAAAGGCTCGTGATCACGCTGCGCGCGCCGGCCATCTGCAACGCGCGCTGCATGCTCGCGACGCCTTGACCCGCGCGCCGTTCGCCGACGTTCGTGTCGCACGCCGACAGCACGGCGAGCTCGCAGTTCGCGAGATCGAGCGTCGAGAGCTCGTCGGCCGTGATCAATCCTGGAGCGCGGCCGACCGCGTCCTCCGGCAGGTTTGCACCCGCGAGCGCGAGCCCGCACAGGAGCATCGGGCTCATGCCGCGCACTTGGTCTTCACCGCTTTGACGTGGCACGAGCCCGCCGCGTGCGTCGATCGGCTCGCGATCGCTCCACGTGCGGATCGATTCCGGCGCGAACCAGCCGTGCGTCGCGACGTGCAACCAACGTGCACGCGGCGCGAGCTCCTCGAGCGATGCGCGCGAAGCCTTGCGCTTCTCGAGCACCACGGAAGCGGCATCGTCGCCGCGCACTTCGTCGTGTAGCGCCGCGACTTCCCGAGCCTCGAGCCCCGTGTACGTGAGCGGTCCGAATCCGCGCTCCCATGCACTTCCGCGCAGGAGCGCGGCGGTTTCCACAGCGGTCGGTTCGACGCCTTGCACCGCGGCGACCTCCTCGTCGCTCGGCGCGAGCGGCGCGGAGTTGAACGACGCTCCACCGAGCGACACGAGCGCGGTCGCGTGCGGGGGCGGCGCCGGAGCGGCGAGGAGCTCGAGCAGCGTGCAGCGCGTATCGATCCTCCACCGATCGCCGATGCACGCGTTGCTCTGTCGACCCACGGATTTCGGATCGAGCGGTAGCGAGTCGATCGAGACGAGATGGAGGACGTCGTCGAGTGCCACGACGACGCGCTTCGCACCGCCCAACGCGTCGAGCAGGGGATCGAACACGAGCCGCCGCAGCGCCTCACCGCTCAGACGAGTCGCGTCGATCTGTGCGACGCTCGCGCTCACTCCGCGTTCGAGCCCCACGCCGATCGACTGGCGCCAAGCGCGTACGGCGCCTTCGATCGGTGCGATGGGACCGAGCTCGACGCGCGTCAGCACGACATGATCCGACTGCGCGGGCGACGTATCGCCGCGGGGACGCAGCACGAACGCGCACAGGCTGTCGACCGGAACTTCGTCCGTCGCGGCTGTGTCGGCCGCCGAGCTGAAGTTCCAGCGCGCATATTTTCGGTACGCGACGATCGCGTCGTCCGCGGCGAGACTCGTCGCGAGTGCATCGCAGTCGAAGTCGAGTCCCGAAGACTGCCCGCCGGAGACCTCGCGCGACAGCGCGACGAGCTCGCGCTGGACGGATTCGCGACTCGTCCGCGCGCGATGGAACTCCTCGCTGGTCGTACCCTGCTGCACGAGGCGCGCGAGTTCGTCGCTGCGCGCGCGGAGCTCCTCTACCAGCTCCTTGTAGCGCGGCGTGTTCGCCGCCCGACGCATCCATGTCGCTGAGGCCAGCGCCGCTCCGCGCGTCGTCTCGCCGAGCACGAACGATGCGCGATCGAGCTCGCGGGCGGCGAAGCTACTGGCGATGGACAGCGCGAGGTCGAGGCTGCCGCCGATGTGTTCGCACCTGGCTTCGGCCTCGCGCGTGGAGCTCGAAAGGAGCCCTTCTCGTGCGGCGGCCGTCTGCGCGCGGCACAGCGCGTCGACCAGCTCTGCACAGCGCGCTTTCTCGCCGAGGCTCTCCGCGCTCGGCTCGCGCTTCCCCGTGGTGCCTGGTTGCGAGCGTGCAACGCGCGCCGCCAATCGCCAAGCGACGGTCATGCGCGCGGCCTGCAGGTCCGGATGATCGTCGGGGAGCGCTCGCAACCGCACGTCGAGCACGCGCTCCTCCAGCTCCCGTGCGCGATCGAAGTCGCCGAGCGCGTGCAGCGTCGCAGCGAGGTTCAGACGCGCATTCTGCAGCTCGGGGTGGTCGTCCGGCAGCGTGCGCGAATAGACCTCGAGCACGTTTTCTTGCAGCGTCCGCGCGTTCGCGAGTTCACCGAGTTCGCGCAATGCGGCAGCCACACCGGCGCGCGCGCGTTGCAGGTCGGGATGGTCGTCCGGCAGCGTGCGCGCGGAGATCTCGAGCGCTTTCTCGTACAACGCTCGCGTTGCGGCGTAGTCGCCGAGCCAGAAGAGCGCTCGCGCGAGACTGCCTCGCGCGAGCTGCAGATCGGGATGGTTGTCTGGGAGCGTGCGAGAGAAGACCTCGAGCACTTTCTCGAGCAATACGCGAGCGCCCGCGAGGTCTCCCAAGCTCTGGATCGTGGAGGCGAGGTTCCCGCGCGCGTACTGCACTTCGACGTGGTCGTCGGGCAGCGTGCGCAAGCGGACCTCGAGCACCTTCTCCTGCAGCAGTCGAGCACCCGCGAGATCGCCGAGCAGGTTGAGCACGAGGGCCAAGTTCGCCTGCGCGCGGATCAGCTCCGGATGATCGGCGGGCAGCGTGCGCGATCGGACGTCGAGCACTCTCTCGTACAAGATGCGCGCACCCTCGACATCTCCGAGCCGCCACAGCGTCGTCGCCAGCGCTGATCGCGCCCACTGCATATTGGGATGGTCGTCCGGCAGCGTGCGGGTGAAGACTTCGAGCACTTGCTCCTCGAGCGCGCGCGCACCGCGGAGGTCGCCGAGGTCCTGCATCGTCGCGGCCAGACCCTGCCGTGCGCGCTGCACATCGGGATGGTCGTTCGGCAGCGCGCGC